>NZ_CAJXMA010000082.1:0-12210 GCF_913056445.1 uncultured Halovibrio sp. | reverse complement strand
ATTGCCGGTGTGGTCCATGACTATGGTGACAAGGGCCAGGAAAGCGATGTCAGCAGCAAGGGCGAGGGCCCCCAGGTCGACGACTCGCAGCAGGATGTGGTTTCCGGACAGGACGAGGTTGACGACCTGCTGTCCAGTCTCGGCTTTTAAGGAGACGTTGCATGGCGTTGGATGCGGACGAAGAGATCCTCCAGGACTTCCTGGTTGAGTCCGGTGAGATACTGGAACAGCTCTCTGAACAGCTGGTTCAGCTTGAGAACAACCCCGATGATATGGATCTGCTCAACGCCATTTTCCGGGGGTTCCACACCGTCAAGGGCGGTGCAGGCTTCATGCAGCTGGATGCCCTGGTGGACTGCTGTCACAAGGCTGAGAATGTCTTTGACACGCTGCGTAACGGCGGACGCACCGTCGATTCGAACCTGATGGATGTGGTGCTCAAGGCGCTGGACGTGGTCAATACCCAGTTTGACGAGGTCCGCAGCCGCGAGGCGCCCACACCCGCCGACCCACAGCTTCTTGAACAGCTGGCGCGGCTGGCGAAACCGGAAAGCGAGGATACCGGTGGCGCCGGATCCGCCCAGCCGGCCGTGGGGCAGCAGGCAGGACAACAGGCCGAGGGCCAGGAAGGGGATATCACCGACGATGAGTTCGAGCAACTGCTTGATGCCATCAACCCCGGGGACCAGGAGGCTTCTGGCGGTGCGCCTGCGGGTGAGTCCACCGGCTCGGGGGGTGCGGGCTCATCGGACGATGATGACGAGATCAGCGAGGATGAATTCGAGGCCCTGCTGGATCAGCTTCACGGTGAGGGGAAGCACGCCGGTGCGCCGGCGGATCCGGATGCCATCAGCACCGGGGGTAGCGGTGCTGATGGCGGCGGGAACTCAGAGGCCGTAGACGAGACCCAGTCCAGCGGCAGTGACGATGAAATCAGTGAGGATGAGTTCGAATCCCTGCTGGATGAGCTGCACGGTCCCGGCCAGTTCAAGCCGGATGCGGCGGAGACCGCCGGCCAGGGTGGCGCCTCTGGGAGTGAACCCGAAGCGCCCGCCTCGGCGGCTCCTGAGAAGGAGAGTGCCGCCCCTTCACCCGATAAAGGCCAGGCGGCCAGTGCCGGAAGCGCTGGTGCGGCGGCTCCGCCGGACGAACCGGCCCGGTCCGCGGGCGGAGGCGCCGGCGGAGGGCAGAAAGGCGGAGACCAGAAGCCCGCTTCCGGTGGTGGGGGCGGTGGCAAGGACCAGGCTGCTGCTGCCGCGGAGTCCACTGTCAGGGTGGATACCCGTCGTCTCGATGACATCATGAACATGGTGGGTGAGCTGGTGCTCATCCGTAACCGGCTCAAGCGCCTCAGTGATGAACTGGAAGACGGGCGCGTTCAGAAGACGGTGTCCAATCTGGATGTGGTTACCGGGGACCTGCAGTCTTCCGTGATGCAGACCCGGATGCAACCGATCAAGAAAGTGTTCGGGCGCTTCCCCCGGGTTGTCCGGGACCTGGCGCGCAGCCTCGAGAAGGAAGTGAACCTCAGCATGAGCGGTGAGGACACTGATCTCGACAAGAACCTTGTCGAAGCCCTTTCCGACCCGCTGGTGCACCTGGTCCGCAACGCCGTGGACCATGGCGTCGAGATGCCGGATGAGCGCGAGCGCAACGGCAAGCCGCGCGTCGGCCGAGTGGCGCTGTCCGCGGAGCAGGAGGGCGATCACATCCAGCTGGTGATCGAGGATGATGGCGGTGGCATGGACCCCGAGGCGCTGCGCCGCAAGGCGGTCGAGAAAGGCGTGTACGAGCAGGAAGCGGCTGACCGCCTGACGGAGAACGAATGCTACCAGCTGATCTTCGCCCCGGGTTTTTCCACCAAGGCCGAGATTTCAGACGTCTCCGGGCGTGGGGTGGGCATGGATGTGGTCAAGACCAAGATCAACCAGCTCAACGGTTCCATTGATATCGACTCGGAGCTGGGCCGGGGCTCGCGCATCGTGATCAAGGTGCCCCTGACCCTGGCCATCATGCCGACGCTGATGGTGAAACTCGAGGATCAGCCGTTCGCGCTGCCCCTTGTGAACGTGGTGGAGATCTTCCATCTGGACCTGAGCAAGAAGAACATCGTGGACGGGCGTGAGTGCATCGTGGTCCGGGATCACGTGTACCCGCTGTTCTACATCAAGAAATGGCTGGTCGAGGGTGCCTCCGTGGAGACCGACGATACCGATGCCCATGTGGTGGTGGTTGCGGTCGGTACCAAGCGCGTGGGCTTTGTGGTGGATCAGCTCATCGGTCAGGAGGAAGTGGTCATCAAGCCGCTGGGCAAGATGCTCCAGGGAACGGCGGGTATGGCCGGGGCCACCATCACCGGGGACGGCACTATAGCGCTGATTCTTGACGTGCCCAGCCTCCTGCAGCATTACGCCTGACAACCGGTCCGCCTCACCGGCGCAGCAGCACCGCGGGCCGGACCCAGTGATTGGAGTCTTGGATGACGGTTTCCGTCCTTGTTGTTGATGATTCCGGGTTTTTCCGAAAACGCCTGAGCGAGATTCTCTCCGCCACCGGAGAGCTTCAGGTCGTGGCTACCGCCACCAACGGGCAGGAAGCCCTGAGCCTGGTTGAGAAACACCGCCCGGATGTGATCACCATGGACTACGAGATGCCGGTCATGGACGGCATTACCGCAGTCCGGAAGATCATGGAAAGCCGTCCCACCCCGGTCCTGATGTTCTCCTCGCTGACCTACGAGGGCGCGCGCGTGACTCTGGATGCCCTTGAGGCGGGGGCGGTGGATTTCCTGCCCAAGAACTTCGAGGAGATCGCCCGCTCCTCGAGCCGGCTCCAGGAGATCCTGCGCAAGCGCCTGCTTGAAGTGGCGCGGAGTCATCCCGGCCGTGGTGGAGGCACCGGCGCCGGTGCAGGATCGGCGCCGGCGAGCGGAAGCAGTGATACTGCTTCCCCCGCCGCCCGTGAGCAGGCTCCCCGTCGACCAGCGACGCCGGAACGCCGGCAGCGGTCCGATTCCCGTCAGTCAGCCACCGTGGCGTCTGAACCCGCCGAAAGCAGTAGTGGCAGCCAGCGCCGGACGGCGGCGCGTCATTACGACGTTGTGGCCATCGGCACCTCCACGGGAGGGCCCATCGCCCTGCAGAAAGTGCTGGCGGAGCTGCCCGCCAGCTTTCCGGCCCCCATCATCCTGGTCCAGCACATGCCGGCCAGTTTCACGCTGGCTTTCGCGGACCGGCTGGACAAGCTCTGCCGCATCAAGGTGCGACAGGCCCAGGATGGTGATCCCCTTGAACCCGGCGTCGCACTGCTGGCGCCGGGCGGACAGCAGATGCTGGTTGAGAAGAAGGGGGGAACCGGCCGCATCCGGGTGATACCGGACGATGGCCGCCTCAACTACCGGCCATGCGTGGATGTCACTTTTGGTTCCATCGCGCGTGGCTATCCCGGGAAGACGCTGGCATTGATCCTGACGGGCATGGGCGCGGACGGTAAGGAGGGCTGCCGTCTGATGAAGCAGTCCGGCTCCGTGGTGTGGTCCCAGGATGAGAAAACCTCGGTGATCTACGGGATGCCCATGGCCGTGGCCAAGGCGGGGCTGACCGATGAAGTGCTGCCGCTGGACCGGATTGCGGCCCGGCTGATCGAGGGCGTCACCTGATGGATCCGCTCAGCCTGCTTGGGGTCATACTGGCATTTGCCGCGCTGCTCGGGGGGACCGTCCTCGAGGGTGGCACCCTGGGCTCGCTGATCAACCTGCCCGCCGTGGTGATTGTCATTGGCGGCACCCTTGCGGCCATTACCCTGCAGACACCAAGCGGTGTGCTGCGCCGGGCCACGGTGCTGCTGCGCTGGGTTTTCTCGCCCCCGGACGTCAGTATGGGTGACGGCGTTGAGAAAGTGGTCGGCTGGAGCATGAAATCCCGTAAAGACGGCATTCTTGGCCTTGAGTCGGTGGCTGAGCAGGAAACCGAGCCCTTTGCCCGCAAGGGATTGCAGCTGCTGGTTGACGGTCTGGAGCCGGAAACCATCCGTTCCATGCTTGAAACCGACCTGGAATCCCGGGAGCAGGGCGACCTGGAAGCCGCCCGGGTGTTTGAGTCCATGGGGGGGTATGCGCCCACCATCGGCATCATCGGGGCGGTCATGGGCCTGATCCAGGTCATGACGCACCTCGAGGATCCGGCCCAGGTGGGAACGGGTATCGCCACCGCTTTTGTGGCCACCATCTACGGCATCGCATTGGCGAACCTGCTGTGCTTCCCGGTGGCCAGCAAGCTCCGGAGTCTGGTCCATTACCGCAGCCGCTATCAGGAGATGATGATCGACGGCCTTCTCAGTGTGCTGGAAGGAGAGAACCCGAACACCATTGAACTGCGGCTGCAGGGTTTCATGCACCGCTGAGGAGCCCACCATGAGACGCCGCCGCAGTGACAGCGAAGGACCAAGCAACGACCGCTGGCTGGTGTCCTATGCCGATTTCGTCACGGTGCTTTTCGGGTTCTTTGTTTTTCTCTATGCCATTTCCACCGCCGAGCAGGATCAGGTCCGCAAGCTTTCCGACGCCGTCCAGGGCGTGTTCACGGGAGCGCCGCGGACCATGACCCCCATCCCCATCGGTGAACCGATTACCGCCCCGGTTGAATCGGGCAGCGCTGACCAGGGGTTCTCCGATCCGGGATTGCGAGAGGAGCTGGGCAGTGCGTTGGAAGGGCTGGTGGGAAGCGACCAGATCCGTTTCCGTGAAGGTGCGAAGTGGATGGAAGTGACACTGCCCGGGGATCTGGTATTCCGCAGCGGCGGCGTGTTGCCCGGCCCCGAGGCGCAGACCGCAATTGTGCGTATCGCCGGTGTGCTGGCATCGCAGGATAATGCCATTGTGGTCGAGGGCCATACCGACAACCTGCCGATCCGAACCGGCCGGTTCCCCTCCAACTGGGAACTCTCCGCAGCGCGTGCGGGGGCCGTGGTGCGCCTGCTCGAGGACAGCGGGATCGATGGTGAGCGGCTGGCAGCGCTCGGTTATGGCGACAATCACCCCGTGGCCCGTAATGACACTGAACGCGGGCGGGCGCGTAACCGCCGTGTCACCCTGGTTATTGGCGCGGAGGGGAGCATTCCGGCGGCACCGGGGCAACGCTGAAGCTGGCATGGAATCTGCTTATACGTCGTCAGCAGTCAAAAGGACGGCGACGCCCGGTAATGAAGGGGCGGCGTCGGCACGGAGCCGCCGCAGCGGGTTTCCGGCGGCAAGGGTTGGCCGCGGCAGGACCATGAACGTCAGGGGAGTAAAGGGTGCGAATCTGGACAGTGGCGAATCAGAAGGGTGGCGTGGGCAAGACCACCACCGTGGTTGCACTGAGTGGATTGCTTGCCGATGCGGGGCATCGCGTACTGATGGTGGATCTGGATCCCCATGGCTCGGTGACCACCTATTTCGGCCATGACCCGGATGCGATTGAGCATTCGGTGTACGACCTTTTCCAGCACGAGGGAAAGGTGGCGCCCGGGCTGCCAGCGCAACTGATCACCGAGACTGCTCACCCGGGGCTGCACCTGATGCCGGCCTCCAGTGCCCTGGCCACGCTGGAGCGCCGCAGTGTTGGTGTTTCTGGCATGGGGCTGGTGATCTCACGTTCGCTGTCCACGCTCTGGGACGATTACGACTATGTTCTGCTCGACAATTCCCCTTCATTGGGGGTGCTGATGATTAATGCTCTGGCGGCGGCTCAGCACCTGCTGATGCCGGTGCAGACTGAGTTCCTGGCCCTCAAGGGGCTGGACCGGATGCTGCATACCCTGCAGATGGTTATGAAGAGTCAGAAGAATGAACTGGGCTATACCATCATTCCAACCATGTACGACCGGCGGACCCAGGCCTCGGTTCAGAGCCTGAACCAGTTGCGACGGGATTACGGCGACGAGCTCTGGCGGTTCGCCATCCCGGTGGACACACGTTTACGGGATGCCAGCCAGAAAGGCGTGGTGCCGACGGCTGTCTCCCGGGATTCCCAGGGGATACGTGCGTATCGCCGCCTGCTCTCCGATCTGCAGGAGAAGCTGGGTGATGACGGGCGTAGCCCCCAGAGCGCGGAGGCGCGGTAGATCCGCGGAGGAGACCGGACAGTGGCAGGGCGTGGCAGCAACAGACCGGATTCCATCATCGGGGATTACCTTGATGAACTCCTGTCGCCTGGTGATGACAGCCCCTGGGCAGAGGAGGGCGATGGTGGAGCTCCGGAACGTCGGCGGGCCCGTGCGCGCCGGGCCCAGCCCAGCTCTCGGCAGCTGGCCGAGGCGGAGAGACCGGCTCTGAACCAGGCGCTGGTGAGTCCGGTCATCCGGAGCCTTGAGCAGGCCCCCGAGGACCCCCTGGAACCTGAGCCGGAACCGGAACCAGAACCGGACGTTGAAGCACTGTCCGAACCTGATACGCTTGCTGAGCCAGAGCCAGAGCCAGAGCCAGAGCCAGAGCCAGAGCCAGAGCCAGAGCCAGAGCCAGAGCCAGAGCGGCAACAGGTTATTTCCGAGGCGGTGGACGCCCCCTCAGAACCGGTTGCGGAGATGGGAACCTGGCGTAATGGTCGCCCGCCCTGGGCCCAGGAGGGGTTTGAGTGCCTCATTTTCCGGGTGGCGGGGCTTCAGCTGGCGGTGCCGCTGGTGCTGCTGGGGCAGGTGCACCGTCTTGAGCGGGAACTCACCCCGTTGTTCGGTCGGCCGGACTGGTTCATGGGCTTGCTGCGCGTGGGCGGGCATACCATCAGGGTTGCCGATACAGCACGCTGGGTCATGCCGGAACGCTACCGGGATGAGTTCCGTGACGGCTACCGCTTCGTGATCCAGCTCGGGGACAGCGCCTGGGGGCTGGCGTGCGACAACGTGGCCCAGTCCTTCCACGTCCAGCCGGACGAGGTGAAGTGGCGCAGTGAGGGTGGCCGGAGGCAGTGGTTGGCAGGCACCATAAAAAAGGAAATGTGCGCCCTGCTGGATGTGTCCCGGATGGCTGCACTTCTGCAGAAAGCGGAAACCGAGCGCAATCCGGATCTTGACCGCTGAGAATAGCGGGGAGTGGCACAGTTTGTGCTCTGTTCTATAGTGCAGGGTGCGCAGTGATGAAATATTGACAGTTGCCCGGACAGAGAGGCGGATATGGCGACCCAGAGCATTCAGAACGCGGCCCAGCAGAGCAGTGATGACCCGGTGCTGCAGTATGTGACCTTCCGGCTGGCGGATGAGACCTATGGCCTCAACGTCATGCAGATCCAGGAAGTGCTGCGGTACACAGAAATCGCGCCGGTGCCCGGGGCGCCGGATTACGTACTTGGCATCATCAACCTGCGCGGCAATGTCGTGACGGTGATCGACACCCGGCGGCGTTTCGGGCTGCCGGATGGTGAAGTCACGGATTCCACGCGCATTGTGGTGCTTGAGGCAGAGGAACAGGTAATCGGCATCCTGGTGGACGCTGTGGCCGAGGTCATCTACATCCGCCAGAGCGAGATTGAGAGCGCACCCAATGTGGGTAACGAGGAAAGTGCCCGCTTCATTCACGGTGTCTGTAACCGTGAGGGTGAGCTGGTGATTCTGGTGGCATTTGAGAAAATGCTGACCGACGAGGAGTGGGCCGAGATCGAGGCGCTCTAGGTGGTCAGCGAAAGGAGGCTGGCATGGACATGATCGACACACTTCTTCCCTGGGCTGTTACGGCTCTGGCGATTGCACTGGTGGCGGCGCAGGGCGTCGCCAACCGGGTCCGGATGAATCGTATGGAGGCCCACTGGCGCCAGCGCTGTGATGACCTGGGCCGGGAGCTGCACGCGGTCAGCAGTGGCAGCATGGGGGTAGGGCGTCGCCTTGTGGCCTGTGAACAGTCCCTTCACCGCCTCAGTGGTGCCCTGGAGGAAATGCGGCTGAACGACCCCCTCCGGGTGCCCTATGACGAAGCTTCCAAACTGGTGGAGCTGGGTGCCGGTACCGAGGATCTGATGAACTCCTGCGGTATCTCCCGCCCAGAGGCGGAGCTGGTGTCGGCTTTGCGCAAGGGCCAGACCCGGAGCCAAGAGCATGCCGGGACCGACGAGATCGTCTAGCCTTTCCGTCTCCCATCCTGGAAATCTTCCGGGGTGAATCCCTGGAGATAGAAGCTGTAGGCCAGGATCTCGGCAATGACCCGATAGAGTGTTTCGGGAATCGCCTCGCCGAGATCCAGCCGGCTGAGCAGGGCCGCCAGGTCCGGATCCTCATAGAGCGGCACCCCATTCTCCTGTGCAACGCGAATCATCTCCCGGGCCAGTTCGTCCTGGCCGGTGCCCGAGACAGTGGGGGCGTTCGCGCCGTCATAGGTCAGGGCGATGGCCGCCTCGTGATCGCGGTTGTCAGGCATGTTCGTCCACCAGTTGCTGGGTGAGCCGGGTGATCCGGGCCGGAGGCTGTCCCTCCATGCATTCCACCGGTACCACGTCCAGATCCAGTTTCGAAAGCGCCGTTTCCAGTCGTTCCCGGGTGTTTTCAATCAGCTCGGCGGTCGCCGGTTTCTCGGCCCAGACCTGGGTTCTGAGCTGGCGTCCACGGAGGTTGATTTCAAAGTAAAGCGGACCCGTGGTATCGAAGGACAGGGCCAGCGTCAGCTGCCATTCCCGCTCAAGGGATCGGCTGTCACTGGCATCGTCCGGGTCCGCATCCCGAGGGCCGTACTCCTCCAGACGCCCCTGGAGAATCCGCACCTCCTGGTTGCCTGATACCCAGGGCAGCTCCAGGATCCAGGTCTGGTTGGGGGCATTGGCATCGGCTCCAGCGCTGGCGGCCTGTGAATGGAGCTGATTCACCGTCAGCCGATTGATCATGCCCGCCAGGAGCCGGAGCATTTCCCCGGCCCCCATGGAGCTGCTGTTGCCGCCGGGGGCCGCGCCGCTGCTGGAGCCGGTCGCTGGCGATGTGGGGAAGCGCAGGGCGCCGGTGTCGTCCATTGAGGAGGTGGTCATGGGGCCAAGCTGGCCGATGAGGCGGTGAAGGCTGGCGCCGCTCTGATCGGACGAGGTGCCGGTCACCCGGGACAGCAGCTGGGCGGCCAGCTGGATCAGCTGGCTTTTGAGGTCGGCACGGGGTTGGGCAGCGCTTTCCGTGGCGCCTGATGGGGGCTGGTGGAGCATGCTGGACTCCCGGAAGAGCCCGCTCTGGCTTATCCATTCACGGACCTGGGCGCCGCTCATGCTGTCCAGGGCTGGCAGTCCGGTAGGGCCACTGGCGCTGTTGGTGGTGACCGTTGCGGAACCGGTTGCTATCCCCACCCCGGGCGTTGCCGCAGACTGGGGGGGCGCTCCGTTTGAGCCCATGGCTCCCTGCACCGATCGCGGTGCCGTGGGCATGAGCTGGGTAAGCTGGGCCAGACCCTGACGGATCTGCTGGGGCAGCGCCGGGTCATTGGTCTGGGCGGCGAGGCGGCTGAGGCCCTGCCCCAGGTCATGCTGAAAGGGAATCCGGTTGGCCAGTGACTGGCTCAGGGTGCTGCGTGAAGGCTGCTGAAGGCTCTCTAAAAGGCGCAGTTCATTGCCCGCCCGCATGACCTTCACCATGGTGCCCGTATCCAGCGGCTGGTCGCTGCGCACGGGCAGCTTCTGGCCTCCTACCTCCAGCAGCAGGCGGGTCCCGGGGGCCGCCCGGGTGCCGTCACCGGCCGCGCGGCTGCCACCCTCGGCCTGCAGCAGCCGGGCAAGTCGGGGCTCGCCCTCACGCAGCCCCGCGCGCTCAAGCTGTGTCGCCAGACGGGCGGGGTCGGCTCCGGTGGGCTGGCTGCTGCCGGTTCGAGTCAGCAGCGAAAGAACAGGCACTTTCACGACGGTATTCCCCGTGGCCGTTGATGGCGGCAAAAGCCGGTCGTTTTCTATATAATAGGCGCCCGGCGGGGGCAGACCCAACCCGCAGAACCCACCGGCCGGATGGACCATGACCAGTACCCTGCTCGAAGCCCGGCAGATCCACTGTGAACGCGATGACCGCCCCCTGTTCAGCGGCCTTGACTTCAGGGTCGGCAGCGGTGAACTGTGGCGGATCGCCGGACCCAATGGTGTGGGCAAGACCACTCTTCTACGGATACTGGCAGGCCTGAATCCCGCTTTCGAGGGGGAGCTGCTCTGGCAGGGGGAGCCGGTGCACCGGGTCAGGACCCAGTACCAGGCGAATCTGCTGTTTCTGGGGCACAATGCGGGCGTTTCATCTTCTCTCACTGCCTATGAGAATCTCGCCGGATGGCAGGCCATGCGCACGCCCGCGGTGCCTGAACAGGTGATGGCGGCACTGGCGGATGCGGGGCTTTCCGGGTATGAGGACCTCCCGGCGGCGCAGCTCTCCGCGGGGCAGCAGCGACGGGTGGCACTGGCACGCCTGTATCTTTCCAGCGCCCCTCTGTGGATTCTGGATGAGGCCTTCACGGCCGTGGACCGGGAGGCGGTGGCCCAGCTCGAGGCCCTGCTTGCCAACCGCGTGCGGGCCGGGGGCGCGGTCATCCTGACGACCCATCACCGCCTGGCGCTGGAAGGGGTTCAGGTACTGACACTGGGGGAGGGCTATGATGCGGTCTGAACCCAGGGTCCCGGTACGCCTTCAGGAACAGGAGGGCGGCTGGCCGCGCGCGGCTGTTGAGACCGTGCGCCGGGAATGGCTCATTGCATTCCGCAACCGCCAGGATCTGATGAATCCGCTGGTGTTCTTTGTACTCATTGTCTCGCTGTTCCCGCTGGGGGTAAGCCCTGAGCCGGAGTTCCTGCGGCAGGCCGGTCCGGGCATCGTCTGGGTGGCAGCACTGCTGTCCATACTCCTGTCCCTGAACTTGTTGTTCCGCAATGACTATGCGGATGGGCATCTGGAACAATGGGTGCTGTCCCCCCAGCCGCTGGCGCTGCTGGCACTGGCACGGGTTGCCGCCGTATGGGTCACCACGGTGTTGCCACTGGTGCTGCTGGTGCCCGTGCTGGCTGTCATGCTGCACCTGAGCCCGGGCACCGGGCTGGTTCTGGTTCTGACGCTGCTGGTGGGTACGCCCGTTCTGGTGCTGGTTGGCGCTATCGGTGCCGCGCTGACGGTGAGCCTGCGTGGCAGTGGTGTGCTGCTGGTTCTGATCATGACCCCCTTCTATGTGCCGGTGCTGATCTTTGGCACCGGAGCGGTGACGGCCGCCGTGGAAGGCGCTTCCATCACCGGGCATCTGGCCCTTTTGGGGGCCATGCTGTCGCTGGCAGTGGTGCTGGCACCGCTGGCCATCGCCGGAGCGTTGCGCATCAGCGTTTCCAATGGGTGAAATGAACTGAGGATCGCCACATGTGGCAATGGTTTCACAAACTGGGCTCCCCCAAGTGGTTCTTTGGCATCGCCGGCCGGCTGATGCCCTGGCTGGGATGGTCGGCCCTGATTGTCCTGACAGCGGGCGTGGTCTGGGGGCTGTTGTTCGCGCCCGCCGACTACCAGCAGGGGGACAGTTACCGCATCATCTTCATCCATGTACCTTCAGCCTATCTCGGGCAGTCACTCTATGTGGCCATGGCCGTCGCCGGTGTGGTGGGGCTTGTGTGGCGGATGAAGATGGCGGACACCTTCATCGCTTCCGCCACGGCGGTGGGAGCGGCCATGACATTCCTGGCGCTTCTCACCGGGGCGGTCTGGGGCAAACCCACCTGGGGCACCTGGTGGGTCTGGGACGCGCGCCTGACCTCCATGCTGCTGCTGCTGTTCCTGTACCTGGGGGTGATGGCGCTGCGTGGTGCCATGGAGGATCCGGACGTGCGTGCACGCGCCAGCGCCATCCTGGTGATTGTGGGCGTGGTGAACATCCCCATCATCAAGTACTCGGTGGAGTGGTGGAACACGCTGCATCAGCCGGCAACCATCAAGGTGACGGAGGCGCCCTCCATGCCGGCCAGCATGTGGGTGCCGCTGCTGATCTGCCTGCTGGGATTCCACCTGCTTGTGGCCTGGCTGATTCTCTGGCGCATGCGTAATGACATTCTGTTAAGAGAGCGGCGCGCACGCTGGGTTCGGGACTGGGTTCTGGCACAATAGGGGCCTCGGAGGCGATATATGCAGTTCGATTCATTCCAGGCACTGATCACGATGGGAGGCCACGGGGCCTACGTCTGGTTCAGTTACGCCACCTTCATACTGGTGATCCTGGGGCTGATCCTTGCCACCGCTATCCAGCGTCGGCAGGTCATTAAGCATCAT
>NZ_CAJXMA010000081.1:0-12239 GCF_913056445.1 uncultured Halovibrio sp. | reverse complement strand
CGCCAGAGGTCACGGACGCCGCCCTGATCGGGATACTCGGGGCCACCTCGCACAGCCGCTTCCTGCCCTGGCTGGCCAGCTTTCGTCATGACGAATCACTGGCAGAACCCGCTCTGCGCGAAGTACGCTGGCTTGTCGGGGACCGGGAAGAACGTCACCGGGGACGGCAGCTGTGGGGCATGCCTCTGGAAGAGGTGGACTGGAAGCGACTGTTCCGGGTCCTGCCCCTCGGATTCCGTGAGCGCATCTGGCCTGCGTGTGGTCACCGGATTGAGGGCACTCCCGTTTCGCTGCATGGAGGTCAGTGGTGCCCTGGCAACTGAACGGTATTCACGGAGCGATTGGTGCCTGCCACCCCGAGGACCTTCTGGCGCCGGAGCTGGGAAGCCAGCCCCTGGTCCCTGACGATCAGGGTCAGTGCCGGATTCCGGGTGTTGAGGCTGAAGGCGTTCATGAGCGGCTGGTTGAGGTGATTGAACCTCTAGTCCTGCCGGACCGGCCGAACTGGGTCATGCTGCCCGCCAGTGAACAGCAACAGCGACTGGCCTGGGAGCAGCGAATCGGTGACCGGGCTGAAATCGGTTTCGGACGCGGCTGGAACGCACTGGCCATGAGCCAGCTCAACCGGCTGGGTACTGCCGGTCGGATGATTGCGGCCCGGATGACCAGCGCGGGTGAGGCGGGGGTGGAAGCCGTCCTGGCTCTCGACTGGACACCTGCGGACAGTGGTCTGGAACTGCTCTTCTCCCGGGTGGATGGACGGCCTGACGGCGGGACGGATCCCGGTGACCTGATCCGCAAGGGCGTGGAAGCCGTTTCCCAGCCCGAAGCCCTGCTGTGCCCGGGGAACGGCAGCGATGGGTACATGGAGCAGCTCATCCCGGCCTTTCCGGGGCTGGGTGACTGGGTTCAGCCCGAGGTCCGCTGGCTCTTTCCCGAAGCCTCGGTGGGTACCCTGGGCGTGGCCGGCAACCTCTTCGGCTGGGCCTGGCTGGCGCAGGGATACCGCCTGGGTGAATTCACGGAGAAGACGGCGATTCTGGCCATGGATGAGGGCGCCCTCGTGGGGCTCTCGATCATGAACCCGGTCGAAGCCTGACTCAGCGCACCGGATTCCGGCTGAACCGGATAACGGAACTGGGAGCACCGAATTCCCGGGCGCTCGCCTCTTCCCAGTAGTGGTCAAAAAGCTCGTACCCGGTGTCGCCATTGAGCAGGGCACCGGGTTCGAGGAACGGGTAAAGGTCCCGATAGGTGCGGAACTCGGTCTGGGAGGTCTGCTGGATGATGTGGTCCGGCCCCAGTTCCGAGGTGTTGCGCAGGCCGGCGGCGCCAATCAGGTTGCCGAGGGCCTGCACCGTGTTCCGGTGGTAGTGGTACACGCGCTCGCTCTTGAGCGGCACGTCCAGCTTATCGCCCCGCCGTGGGTCCTGGGTGGCGACACCGCTGGGGCATCGCCCGGTGTGGCAGCTCAGGGCCTGGATGCAGCCGAGGGCGAACATGTAGCCCCGGCCTGCGTTGCACCAGTCGGCGCCCAGGGCGAGGGTCTTGGCCAGATGGAAGCCGGAGGTGATCTTGCCGGCGGACCCCACGGCAATGACGTCCCGCAGGTTGGTGCCCACCAGGGTGTTGTGGACGAGCAGCAGGGCATCCAGAAGCGGCATGCCCAGCCGGTTGATGAACTCCAGGGGCGCGGCGCCAGTGCCTCCCTCGCCACCGTCGACCACGATGAAATCCGGGTGCCGCCCGGTCTCCAGCATGGCCTTGACGATGGAAAACCATTCCCAGGGATGGCCGATCGCCAGCTTGAAGCCCACGGGCTTGCCGCCGGACAGTTCCCGCAGCCGGTCCAGGAATTCGAGCAGTTCGATGGGTGTGCTGAAGGCCGAGTGGCTGGGCGGCGACACCACGTCCTCGCCCTCGGGAACGCCCCGTGCCTCGGCGATTTCCTGCGTGACCTTGGCGCCGGGAAGGATGCCGCCGTGGCCTGGCTTGGCGCCCTGGGAGAGCTTCACCTCGATCATTTTCACAGCGTCCCGCGTGGCGTTCTCGACGAACAGGCCCTCATCGAAATACCCCTGTTCGTCCCGGCACCCGAAGTAGCCGGAGCCGATTTCCCAGACCAGGTCGCCACCGCCTTCCAGGTGGTAGCGGGAGATCGATCCTTCACCGGTATCGTGATAGAAACCGCCGCGGGCCGCCCCATGGTTCAGGGCCCGTATCGCGTTGGCGGACAGGGAGCCAAAACTCATGGCAGAGATGTTGAAGACGCTGGCTCTGTAGGGCCGGGCGCAGCGGCTGCCGATGGTGATGCGGAAGTCCGAGTTGGCATGGTCCACCGGCGTCAGCGAGTGGTTGATCCATTCGTAGCCGGGGTTATCCATGTCGAGGAGGCTGCCGAAGGGGCGCTTATCGAGCGTGTTCTTGGCGCGCTGGTAGACGATGCGCCGTTGCTCGCGGCTGAACGGGCGGCCCTCGGTGTCCGAGAAGATGAAGTACTGCCGGATCTCCGGGCCAATGGACTCAAAGAAGTAGCGGAAGTGCGCCATTACCGGGTAGTTGCGGCTGACCGTGCGTCTGTGCTGCAGAAGATCCCAGGTGCCCAGCAAGCTGAATGCAAAGGCAGGCAACGCAATGGCCAGCCACCATATGGACAGGCTGCTGAGCGCCAGCGTGATCAGGCTGACCAGGATGCAGGCCACGAAGGCACTGTAGCGTAAGGGGATCAGTGTCCGTTCTGTCATTCGGGATCGCCCCTTGTCGGTACGCGGATGGTTCCTGAGAGTACGACGGTGTCAGAGCCGCCAGACCAGTGAAACAGTACCAAAAGACAGTGGTTCTTTGTTGGTCGCGTCCTGTGAGGTCGTGGTCCGCAGTGAGACCGAGAAATGGATGTCCCGGTTATGCAGGCTCGCGCCGATACCCGCATGGCCGACCAGAGGTTCCTGGTCGTACCGGTACCGACCGGAGCGCTCGTCGAGATAGGAGTAGGGAATCCACTCCCCGAGAACGCCGACAAAAACGGACCACCCGGGGCCGGGGGCGTCCAGGATGCCGGGCATGCCCACTGACGATGACAGCCCGGCGTAGTCGGAAATGAAATTGTCCGGCAGATTGGTGCCAAAGCGCCAGCCCGCACCAATCTGGGCATTGGAGATGAAGTTGCTGGCCTCAGCGCTCACCAGCCAGTTCAGGTCCTGTTGCAGTCCATCTGCCTGACCGGTTTTCAAGGCGCGGCGTGCATGCAGGGCCTGGACGCCGCCAACCCAGTCGGTGCCCAGCTGATTGTCCCAGCCGCGAGGGTTGGTGCTGCCGGTGACACCATGAACCCATTCCTGAGCTTCCTCCGCCATTGAGTCCGGCCCGATAACACCGGCCGATACGCCGTAACCCGTGATGCTGCGGTCATCCCAGCTCCAGAGGGTTACGCTGCCGGAAAGATACCCGGTGTAGGGGATATCATCGTACTGAGGCTCGCGGCGCTCGATATCCTGGGGGGTGAGCATCAGTTGGCGCAGTGACCAGGCGAGGGCGTGGTTGCTTTCCGGCGCGCCCACGCCGGGCAGCGGCGTAAGGGCATCCCGTGTCCGGCCGCTCAGGCACAGACGGCAATCGGGTTTGTTCTCGGCCGCTTCTTCCAGATAGGAAATGCGCAGGCCGTTCGTGTAGCCTTTGTCCTCACCGGTCAGCAGGTCATTGTCCCAGGAAAGACTCAGAGTCCCCCCTGAGGCCGGGCCCGCCAGGAGCATTGCTGTCAGAACCAGAAGGCGCGGCACCTGTCCCAGATGGCATCGGATCGTTAATGTCAGCATGTCGGGTCTATACGTTTCCTTAACAGTGGGCTCATTCTACGCCCGAGCTGCTAGGATTGGATTCGGGGATTCCCGAATAGCCAGTCAAAGGAGGTAATATGACGTTTCACATTGATCTCGCCCCGCTGATTTCGCTGGGTGCCGGGATCGGTATCCTGATCTTCCCGAAGCTTCTCAACTACATCGTGGCGGGTTACCTGATCGCGATGGGAGTTCTTGGCCTCATGGGGCATGGCTTCTGAAGCGTTTCCCGGGGCCGGATCAGTCCCGGACCCGGAAGCGGATCTGTCCGATCATCTGATCCGACCCGGTCCTGACCCGCACATGCCATATCCCTTCCGGATTGGGTGGGAAACGGAGCTTGTGGGTCCAGGCACGGTAGCCCGCCTCACGGCCACCGGTGACCTCCAGCGGTATGCGGTCATAGACGCGGCCGTTGTGTACCCATTCGTGATAGACCGTCTCATGCAGCCCGCGTGGCGCCCGGATTGCGGTATAGGCGTAGAGCCCACGTTCAGCGACCGCCTCGGCAGTGGCCTCCTCCAGTGAGCGTCCCGGCTCCATGTCATCCTGGTCCACCAGATGGGATATGGTGCTTTCGGTCAGCCACAGGGTGGCGGGTGGAACAGCCACGCGGCCGAACCAGGCGGTAGCCACGAGGACCGTGAGAACCACGGCCATACCGACAAGGCGCAGGGCACCCCCAAGCGGCACAGCCTGGGCCAGACTCGGCAATGCCAGAGTCAGGGTGAGCGCGGTGGTGATGATGTAGCTCTCCCAGGTGCTCAGGTGCAGGATGATGGGCAGTGCCGTCAGCAGAATGGTGGACAGCGCCAGGCAGTGATAGGCGAGATAGAGCCAGCGGTGGCGGGTGAGCCAGCCGTGGTAAACCGGGTCAATGATCGAGATCAGGCCGGCGATGCCGATCAGTGCCGTGAACAGGGCCTGAACGCTGTTCCAGGTTGTGGTGATGGCAAAAAACGGGAGAGCGAAGAAGAAGCTCTCCTGGTGGATCAGCTGGGTCGTGAAGCGCACCAGCGGCGGTGGCAGGTCCACGCCCGGGATCAGGCTGATCAGGCGGCGTATCGGGTCTTCCAGAACCAGCCAGACCCAGCCCGCGAGCATCAGTATTGCGATCAGTCCCGCCGTATCCTGTTGTCGATCAACAAGCAGGAAGCTGGCGATGCCCGCTACGAAGCCCAGAAGCGCGAACAGCCAGGGGTGGCGACGTACGTGCACGGCGGCACGCAGGGCTTTCCATTTCCAGTTGACCGGGCCGGGCAGTGGTGTACTCATAGCGAAAGGGACATAGGCTGACCGGCCCGGCAGGTCAAAGACGGTTATTCAACGGTAATGGTAATCGTCTCGGATTTGACCGGCGGCTCATGGGGCGTGTGCGTCTCATCGCCGAGCAGCAGCGTCAGCTCGTGTTCGCCGGGCTCAAGATCCAGTGTGGTCTGGGTCTGGCCACCGCCGAAGTGCCGGTGCTGGTCGTCGGAAGGAATGGGCTCATCCATTGCGGGCATCTCCTCCACGTCCACGAGCAGGTGGTGGTGGCCGGTGTTCTTCCGGTCGACCCCAGAGGGCGCCACACCCATGCCTTCAAGCCCGAAGCGGACGGTTACGGGGGAGCTGACGGTCTCGCCGTCCTGCGGGGAAATGAAATAGGCGGATGCTTCTTCCGGTGCATCGCTGGCCATTGCGGCGGTTGTGCCCAGAGCCAGTGTGATGCCGGCCAGTGTGCGGGTCAGTGCCTTCATGCTGTAACTCCCTGTGTGGATGGGATACCAGCATAAAAAGCCGGGGCGGGCGGCGGCAAGCCACCACGCCCCGGCTGGGAGGGTTATTACCGGATGGTCATCCAGTCCAGGGCGTCGCCCCGATCAGGAAAAGCTCTTCTTCGGCTGGGTGCGGACGTGAGTGGTGTACAGAACCAGGCCAACCAGTGTCAGGCCACCCACCAGGTTGCCCAGAACCGTCGGGATCTCATTCCACATGATGTACTGGTAAAGGGTGAAGTCCGCGCCCATCAGCAGGCCGATCGGGAACAGGAACATGTTCACGACGGAATGCTCGAAACCGAGATAGAAGAAGATGATGATCGGCATCCACATGGCCATGATCTTGCCGGACACGTGAGTGGAAATGCTCGCGCCGACAACGCCCATG
Source organism: uncultured Halovibrio sp. (assembly GCF_913056445.1). NCBI lineage: Bacteria > Pseudomonadati > Pseudomonadota > Gammaproteobacteria > Oceanospirillales > Halomonadaceae > Halovibrio > uncultured Halovibrio sp. The sequence continues at coordinate 6,258 of NZ_CAJXMA010000081.1, read as the reverse complement.
GAGACCATCCAGTTACAGAACATGCCGCGCATGAAGAGAACGATCCAGCCGGCAATACCGGCTTCCTGGTAACCCACGGTCCGGCTTTCGCCAACGGCCATGATCTTCTGGCCGACTTCATTGATGGCTTCGGAGCCCCCCATGGAGAAGTTGAGATAGCCGAAAATGGCGATGAAGAGCGCGCCGCCGAGGTTCCCGAGCCCCACAAGGCCCCAGTTCTTCAGCATGCGCGGGAAGGTCACGCCCGGCCGCTTGTCCAGTAGTGCCATGGGCACGAGCGTGAATACCCCCGTGAGCAGGTCGTAGCCCATGAGATAGAGCATGCAGAAGCCCACTGGGAAGAGCAGGGCGCCGACCAGAAAGGAACCGGTCTGCACCGCGATGGTGATGGTGAAGATCACCGCCAGCGCCAGCGTCGCCCCCGCCATGAAGGCACGGATCAGGGTGTCCCGCGTGCCCATGTGGATCTTGGCTTCGCCGGCGTCCACCAGCTTGGTGACGAACTCGTTGGGTTGAAGATAGGACATGTTGGTTCTCCTGTTACCAGCGTTTGAAGGGGAGGAACTTGCCATCCATCGTGATCACGACCCGGTCCCCCTTGGGATCCTCCACGCGGTCCACGTGCATCTTGTAGTCGATTGCACTCATGATCCCGTCGCCGAATTTCTCGTGAATGATGTCCTTCACGCTGTCGCCGTAGATCATGCAGGCTTCATAGATGCGATAGATGAGCGGATCAGTCGGAACGGCTTTGTCCCAGTGCTTGTGGGGGCAGGTTTGCAGGGTCCGTGCCACTTCGTCGCCGAGGCTCAGTGTTGTGCACAGAGCCTTGGCCTGGTCCTCCAGCATGGTGTTCATGCCGTAGCAGCAGGAAGCCGTCCATACGGGCGACATGCCGATGGATTCGGCCAGCTGCCCCCAAGTGTAGCCCTGTTCGTTCTTGGCGGTGAGGATGGTGGCGGTCATGGTTTCATGATTCATAACAGTGCAACTCCTTGAACCAGATTGCTGCATCGATAGTGCATTTGCCCTAAAAGTGGGCGCCTGTTAGCTGACAGCACTCGTACCGTACGAGCTGTCGGTTGCAGACTGAGTAAGCAGTTGCTGTGCCAACCTGTTCTATTTTTTAAGATTCTGATTTGGAAAGATTAATTATGAGTCTGAAGGGGCAGGGAAATTACGAGAAATCGTGAAGAACGATTTCTCGTAGTCATACAACACGATTTCCCGTAGTAGGGGACCTCAATGTTGATGGTTTGTTTGTGGAGAGTAGGGGGGACTTCTAACCAGCCAATCTTTGCTTAAGGAGGGGCGCCGCAGCCCCCGGGCTACCTGATTCAATGGGTAAAGCGGGATCCTTGGCCCATTCGTTCCAGGAGCCAAGGTAAATCCGGAGGTTGCTGAACCCGGCCTGGCGCAGGGCGACAAAGGTGTTGCTCGCCCGCGCGCCCTTGAAGCAGTAGATGACGATGGGGTCGTCCGGGGCAATGCCCCTGGATGCGGCAAGCTCCCGGATGGCCTCAGGCGTCTTGAAGGCGGGGACTTCCCCATCGTCCATGAACTCGTACCACTCAAGCCATACGGCACCGGGAAGCCGGCCCTTGCGGGGAACGAAGTCCTTACCGTAGGGGGAAGAGCTCTCCCCGAGCCATTCATCCTGGTCGCGGTTATCCAGCAGGATCGCGTCACCGTTGGCCAGGATCTCAAGCATGTCATCCCTGGTCGCGAGGAGGTCGCGCTGCGGGTTGAGAGGGAAGGTTGCCGGCGTCACTGTCGGCGCTTCAGACGTCAAAGGCATGCCTGCCTCCTTCCAGGCGCGGAGGCCGCCATCGAGAATACCGGCCGTTGGATACCCAAGGTACTTGAGCAGCCAGTACCCCCGGCAGGAACCGCCGTACTGGGTATTCAGGGCGTCCTCATAGACGATGGCGGTTTTCTGGCCGTCCAGGCCCACGTTGCCGAATAGTTCTGCGAATGTCTGGTGCATTGCGTCCAGCCCGCTGTCCGTGGTCTCCGCCAGGTAGTAGAAAATATCGGACACGTTCACGGCACCCGGGATGTGCTCGGTTTCGTACTTATCGCTGTCGCGGATATCAATCAGCACCGCCTTGCCGGCGCTGGCCAGTGCGTTTGCTTCCTCAACGCTGTAAAGGATCTGCTCGGTCATGGTGATCTCTCCTGTTCCCCGCCCCTTCCTGCCTGGATGGTCGAGGCGTTATCTGAGGATGGCCTGCCTGGCCCTCCTGGATTTGCGGCTATGCCGTCTCCGGTCCGCTGCCGACCGACCGGATGATGCGCTCAAACACCGGGTCCAGTTCACGCCCGATGGCGGCCAGTTCCTGTTCGGGGAAGAGGCCAAGGTTGACGCTTGGCCGTTGCCAGTCGACCCGGACCCGGCCGCTGGCGCTCTCATAGACATGGCCGCGCACGGGTATGGCAATCCCCGCGTCCTCCCGGGCTTCCCACACGCGCGCGGCATAAGCTGGATGGAAAACCTCGAGCACCTGGTGGAAAGGGCTCTCCAGGCCAACGTGGGCGACGTTGGTCGAGGCCGGGATGTGGCACAGAAGGTACATGCCCTCGGTGCTGATGGCCTCTTTGAGTCGTTCAACCGTTTCTTTTGGCGAATAATCGCTGGCAACACGGAACATTGTGTTCGGGCTCCTGACTTATTGACCGCGCATCTGCGCTTCATACTGTTTGGCATCGCGTGTGCGCTTGCCGGACAGGGCGAAACCGGTCAGTCGATCCTCTGATCGGTGTTCCAGGACAATGTCCTGACCATCGGCCTCGCGCTCCACCCACTCGCCGTCCTCCTCGGGCGCCCATACCGCCAGGGGCAATGACGGTGTCTTGATGACGATGGTCCCGGCATTCGCCTGGTAATGTGTCTCATGGCCACAGAGGTTGGCGGCCAGGGCCTGGGCCTGCTCCTGGAGTGGCCGCACATAGGGAAGCAGTTGTCCGTTGTGCTCGGCACAGTCCCCGATCGCGTAAATGTCGGGGATGGAGGTCTGCAGCCGGGAATCAACCTGGATGCCGGTGCCCGTGGCGGCGCCCGCGAGCCTGGCAAGCTCCACGTTGGGAATCAGTCCAAGGGCGCTGAGCACGACATCGCTCTGGACCGTCTCACCGGAGTCCAGCTGGACAGCCAGTAGCCCTTCAGGGGTGGTGCGGACCGATTGCACGGTACAGCCGGTGTGCAGGTTGACGCCCTTTTCCCGGAGCGCCCAGCCGAGGGTGGCGCTCAGTGTCGTCGGGAGCAGCCTTGTCAGGGGATGACTCGCCTGGTCAACCAGATCAACCTGGTGGCCGGCGCTGGACAGGTCGTCGGCAAATTCACAGCCGATGAGGCCAGCGCCCAGGATGAGAATCCTGGAGGGTGCATGCGCATCGGTTTCAGCCCGGAAACGGCGGTAGCTGTGCAGGTCATTGACCTGCATCACCCGGTCGGCGGCATCGCCCGCCAGTGAGGGCCTGGGCTGTCGGGCGCCGGAGGCGAGCACAAGGGCGCCGTAGGGAACACCCCCTCGTGGCGTGATGATGCGCCGGCGTTCTGTGTCGATAGACAACACGCGTGTGCGGGGCATCAGATTGATTCCCAGCTGCTGCGCCCGCTCCGGTCCGGCAACGGTGATCAGGTCATCGGGCTGCCTGTTGCGGGCAGCGGCGGCTGAAAGCTGGGGCTTGGGATAGACATCCGCGTCACAGTGTGAGATCAGTGTCACCGTGCGTGAACTGTCTTCGGCCCGCAGTGCTTCCACAAGATTCCAGCCCGCCATGCCGCCACCGATGACGACAACCTGGTCGGGATCCTGGCCAGGCTGCATTTGGGTCCGGCCAGCAGGCGCCTCCTGGGGCTCGGCGGGCGACTCCAGGAGCACGAAATCCGCCTTGGAGACACCGCAGTCGGGACATTCCCAGTCATCCGGGATGTCCTCGTAACGGGTGCCCGGTGGCAGCCCGCCATCCGGGTCCCCTTCGGCCTCGTCGTAGATGAAGCCACAGACAATGCACAGGTAACGGCGATAGGGCTGGCTCATCGCGATCTCTCCTCAAGCGGCGCCAAGCCGCTCCAGTTCCTTGCGGAGGTGTTTGATTGCAGGGGTGACGATGGCCACGAAATAGGACTCCCGCAGCTTGCGCTGGGCGGGGGCGTCCGCCAGGTAGCCACGGGCGCCGGCATGCAGCATCGCCGCCTGGGAGGCACGAAGCGCAAGCTCTGAGGCGCTGTGGCGCAGCTGCAGCACATCCGCAAACAGGCTGTCGGAATCATCCCCGATGTCACCGGCCAGTGCCTGCGTGGCCATTCGGGCATCCGCCAGGTCCTCAGCCAGGCTTTCGGGCTGCTCGTCGAGATAGCAGTTCACGTGGCCCTGGGTTTCGCGCATGCCCTCCATGATGTCAATGCAGCCCTGCACCAGCCCCAGGCCCATGCCCATCTGCATCAGGACAAGGCCGGAGCGTATGCGCTGCATCAGGGCGGGGACGTTCTCGCTGATGATCTGGCTGTCCGGGATGAAGCAGTCGCGGAAATGACAGGCGTAGGTGCCACTGCCTTCGAGGGCGGTGAACTCGGCGCACTGCTGGAGGCTGAATCCCGGCTGGTCACAGAAGGTCAGGGCCATGACCTTGCGGTCGCTGCCCTCGACCTGAAAGATCGCGGCGAAGGCATGGTCATTGGCAAGGTTGGAAACCCACGGCAGTGTGCCGTTGGCCACATAGCCGCCATCGACACGCCTGAGACGGATCTTGAGAGCCTCGATCGACGCGAAGTGCTTGAGCGCGTTGGACAGGCCGGTTCCACCGAGTTGGCTGCCATCGGCAATGCGGGGCAGCAGCTGATCACGCACGCTGGTGTCATCGGCGTTTTCCAGGTACCACCCCAGGGCGTCTTGGCACCAGACACAGAAGCCGGTCGACATGCATTCGCTGGAGACGGCATCCATAACGCGGACCGCATTACCAAAATGTCCGGGCCCGGACGGACCGCGTGCACCGCCGGATCCCAAGTGCTGGCGATAACCGCCCAGCGCACCAAGCTCGTGCATGAAGCCTGCTGGATAGGTGCCCTGACGATCGATTTCAACGGTCTGGGGCGCCAGCGTGCTCTGAACGAGCGCTTCAACACCGGGTACCGGGTCAGACGGATCTGTCTGGGGCTTGAGTTTTTCCGCGGCAGTCATGGCTTTCTCTCCTAGTCATCGGGGATCCATTCCGGCGCGGCGCGCCGGAACAGGTCCTGGTTACGCCAGGCTTGTCTTGGTCGGCACGGGGTTGCGCATGGTGTTCGCCACCGGCGACCACTTGTCCGACCACTCGATCAGGTCCTGCAGCTCTTCACGTGAACAGTCCGCATCGATATCAAACTCGGCGCGGATCTCGGTGAAACCGAGTCGCTTCTCGCTCGTGTCGCCCACGCCCCAGACGCTACTGATGTTGATATCGCCCTCCAGGTTCGCTTCCAGCTTGTAGAGGGTGATGCCGCGCCAGGTGGCATTGGCGTGAATGCCCACAAGAAGACAGGACGCCAGTGCGGCGAGAGCGGCTTCAGAGGGGTTGGGCGCGTTGTTCTCGCCCAGCAGTGTCGGGGGCTCGTCGATAAGGTGCCCGTCGAGGTCGCGGCAGTAGGTCATCATCCGGAAGACCCCTTCGCATTCCGTGTGTGACTTCAGAGTGTTGACCTTTTCCGGGTCCATCTGGGCTTTGGCACCCAGGGACTTGAGTCCTTCAAGGTCGATAGGGCGAAGCGGTGTCTTGGCATTCTGAGCTGCGGCTTCAGACATGTGTTGTCTCCTTATTTGCTGCTTTTTTAGAGCGACGGTTTGTCCGTCTGCATTCAAAGGGGGAGGAGCAGATTGCATGCCAGTGTTGTGAGGATGTTCTCTCAGCCCCTGAGGTGCGGGCCTTTCAGGGGAACCGGCAAGGTAGGGGAGGGCCTTTTTGGAGTCGGTTTTCTGGTTTTACAGAGAAGACAATGTAGACATTGTCGTGTTTGTTTATTCCCTGCTTAGGGCTTCGGATGCCTTTGATTCCAGCAGTGTGGCGGGTTGTCCGGGTTGGTCTGGCTCTTGCAGGAGCAGGACGAAAGAGCTCTCGGACAGCGCCCGGTGGCTCACGTGAATGCAACATCGAGCAACCATGCAACGCGGGAAATCAATTATGGGTGCATCTATACAGATCAATGGCATAACACATCAGTTCTCCCCGAAAGGGGAGGTGGTGCTTCAGGACCTGATGATGGATATCGGCGCGGGG
>NZ_CAJXMA010000080.1:0-12480 GCF_913056445.1 uncultured Halovibrio sp. | reverse complement strand
AAATTGAACCGCCTTACCAAAAGTTAAGCCCACCCAGCTCACAAGCAAAGAAAATTGCCGCACTATTTTTTCATTATAAGTATCGGCGCGGAGCAATAAATGAGTTTGAAAACGCAGTAAGTGGTTTGAATAAGGAAGCCTCAGCTTCGAATTTTGAGCAGTCATTGGTTGAGCTTGGGAAGTATCTCGGTTTTACTGCAGAGAGGTTCGATGATAAAGGGAAAGGACCGGATGTATTATGGCTAATGCCCGATGACGTAGGCGTTGTAATGGAGGCGAAGAGCCGTAAGAAATCAGATAATCCTCTTACAAAAGACAACCATGGCCAGCTTCTTGTGGCTGACGAATGGTTTAAAGAGAAGTATAAAGACTATCGTTCACTTAGAGTCTCGGTCCACCCAAATAGCTTGTCTACAGACCAAGCCGAAGCGCATAACTCTTATGTTTTAACTTATGATAACCTCCAACGGTTAGTTGTTGAAGTTCGCCGCCTAGTAACCGAGTTAGCAGAATCTAAGGTTCCCCAGCAGGAGATCGAGTTACTTTGTGCGAGGCTTCTTGAAACTTCAGCGATAAAATCAACGGAAATAGCGGAGAATTTTTTCTCCAAATTTGAAGTTGTTTCAAAGAATTGAAGGTGGGTCGCTCGTCGGGATAATAGACTGATAAAGTGCTTGGCCAGCTGCTCACCATGCAAAGGAATGTCGGTACCATCGAAATCCAGAACCAGCTCTTTCGGTGGCGCCTTATCTTCGTCGATGAACTGCTGTCACATTACCCGGTGAGCCTCGACAACCGCCTGGCGATCCACGCCGCGTTCCATCCGGCTCAGCGTGGACTTGCCGGCGAGGGGCTGATCCCGGCCGATGGCGCTTTGCAGGATCTGGTCAAAGCGCAGTTGCTGGTGATCGTTGAAGTCCTCGTAGCCGGCTGCCAGCCCATACACGCGCTGGGCCACCCTCGATGGCAGTGAGTGGCGAACCTTCGGGCTCGTGCGTGAATCGTTCAGTGCGCCAGCGAGGTGGCGGGTCAGGCCGTGGTGTTTATCGACTTCACGCAGAAGCAGCAATCCGGCATCGGAACTGATATGGCTACCGGAGAAATCGGCTTCAATGAGGCAGCGACCGAGTGGCGAGAAGGCGAGTTTTTCAGGTACCATTCTGGATAGCGGCTTTTGGTGTGGATTTTTGGTGTAAGGTCCTGAAATTCTAGCACTTTAAGCCGCTTCTTCCTTCCTTTTACTGCCTTCTCGTGAGAAATCCGGGCTAGGGAAGGTGAGGACCTGGCTCCTTGAAGCATCTTTTGAAGACACCCTTTCGAGGGAGCGAGGGTGCTTTTTGATTTTTGCACAGTGCATCAGAAACAAGTTGAGGAATAAAAATCTTAGTTTGGTAACCGTAGGTTATTGAAAATCGTATGATTATTTGGGCCTCCTGGGTTGGTGTTAGTCACGATCGATTGTGCATAAAAATTTTTGCACAAGCGCATATTGGTGGTTCAGCCCACCCACCCACACTGATTGTGCAAAAATTCAGTCGTATAATTGCGATGGGTGTGCCGTTCAACATCGCCTCCTACAGCCTGCTCACCTGCATGATGGCCCAGCAGGCCGGCCTGGAGCCCGGGGATTTCGTGCATACCTTCGGGGATGTGCACCTGTACCAGAATCACCTGACCGACGAGATTGTTTACGAGCAGCTGCGCCGCACGCCGGGCCCGTTGCCGGAGCTGGCGCTGCGACGCTGCCCGTCGAGTCTTTTTGAATACAGGGAAGAGGATTTCCGTATTACGGGTTATGATCCGTACCCGGTAATCCGTGCCCCCATCGCCATCTGAGGTCTGTTCATGCGCATTGCACTGATGGTCGCCATGGCCCGGAACCGGGTGATCGGCCGTAATAACCGTCTTCCCTGGTATCTGCCCGAGGAGCTCCAGTACTTCAAGCAGGCCACCATGGGCAAGCCCATCATCATGGGGCGCCGCACCCATGAATCCATCGGTCGCCCGCTTCCCGGGCGCAGCAACATCGTGCTCACCCGGGATACGGCCTGGTCGGGGGAGGGCGTCTGCGTGGTGCACTCCCTGGAGGCGGCTCTGGAGCAGGCGCAACAGCAGGGGCTGATCGATGGCGCCGAGGAGGCCGTGGTCATTGGTGGAGCCCAGATCTACGCGGAGGCGCTGCCGGTGGCGGACCGGCTCTATCTGACCGAGGTCCATGCCGAGGTGGAGGGGGATACCTTTTTCCCGGAGGTGGATCTCAGCCGCTGGGAGGAGGTTTCACGCGTGGATCATGCCGGTGGCGAGGAAGCCAACCGCTACCCTTACAGCATTGTTGTTTACGACCGGGGAGAGGTCTGAATGAGTGATTTCGACAACCTGATGCACGCCGCCCGGGAAGGGCGGGCTGATCTGACTCCGGATTGGGGCCAGGGGCGTGCCACGTTTGGCGGGCTTCTGGCGGCCATGGCCCATGAGGCCATGCGGGGGCAGCTGGTGGATGAGCGGCCACTGCGCTCGCTGGCGGTTTCCTTCGTGGGGCCGGCGGCGCCGGACCAGCCTGTTGATGTGAGTGCGGAGATCCTGCGCCAGGGCAAGGCGGTAACCCAAGTGGAGAGCCGTATCCACCAGGGCGGTGACACTGTCATGGTGGCCATGGGCAGTTTCGGGTCCGGCCGGGAGTCCGTGGTCTCGGTGGATCAGGAGGCTGCCCCGGAAGCGCCGGATCCCGGTTCCGCGCAGCCGATGCCGCAGATCGAGGGCGTAACCCCGGATTTCATGCGCCACTACGATCTGCGGTTCTGTCTCGGCGGGTTTCCGTTCAGTGGCTCAAGCGACCGCACCATGGGAGGCTGGATGCGCTTCAGTGAGGCGCCGCCGGCCATCACCCATTCGCACCTTGTGGCCCTGGTGGATACCTGGCCTCCGGCCGTGCTGCCGCACCTGAGCCAGCCGGCGCCGGCCAGTACCCTGAGCTGGACCATGGAGTTGGTGCACCCCATGCCATCCATCGGTCCCTCCGACTGGCTGCTCTACCGCGCCACCATTGATCAGGCCCGGGACGGCTATGGCCTTACCCGGGCCGGCATCTGGACCGCCGAGGGCGAGCTGGTGGCCCGCAGCCAGCAGACGGTCACGGTTTTCGCCTGAGATGAATGATCAGCGCCAGGCCATGATTCTGGGCGTGACCACGGTGCTGCTGTGGTCGACGGCGGCGACGGCCTTCAAGATCTCGCTGGAACACCTGTCGCGCACCGGGCTCATGTTCTGGGGGGTGACCTTTTCCATACTGGTGCTCGTGGCCTGGCAGGCGTGGCAGAGGCGCCTGGGTGAGACCCTGCGCCCGGGGCGGAAGGGGCTGCTGCTGTCCCTCGGGTTCGGACTCATCAATCCGATCCTCTACTACATCCTGCTGTTCGGCGCCTATGACCTGCTGCCGGCGCAGGAGGCGATGGCCATCAACTACACCTGGGCCCTGACGCTCACCTACCTGGCGGTGCCGTTTCTGGGCCACCGGCTGAAGACGGTGGACGCCCTTGCCGGACTGATCTGCTACAGCGGTGTCTTCATCATCGCCACGCGCGGGGATCCGCTGGCATTTGATCTCTCAAACGGGCCGGGCGTGGTGCTGGCCCTTCTGAGCACACTGGTCTGGGCGTTCTACTGGATCTTCAATACCCGTGATACCCGCGAGCCGGTTGCCGGTCTGCTGCTGAACTTCCTGGTAGCCTGGCCTTTGATTCTGGTTCTGGCTCTTTGGGATGGCTGGCAGTGGCCTGCCTGGCAGGGGCTGGCCGGAGCCGCCTGGGTGGGTGCCTTCGAGATGGGGATCGCCTTCGTGCTCTGGCTGCTGGCCATGAAGAAGGCCACCAATACCTCGCGCCTGAGCAACCTGATCTTTCTTTCACCCCCGCTGTCGCTGGGCTTTATAGCGCTCATCGTGGGCGAGCCGATCCTGGGGTCAACGGTGGTGGGGCTGGCACTGGTCATCACCGGGCTCTACCTGCAGCAGCACGTGCACTCGCGCAGTCAGTGATCCTCGACCGGACGGCGGTTGGAGCGCGGGTCTTCCCAGTCGAGTTCACGCGGGTCGTACCAGTCGAGCGCTTCGCGCACGCGCTGGCGTGAACGTTCGGAGAGTGTGTCCCAGATGGCTTCGAAGCGTTCCGTGGCCTCGCTGCGGACCGGGCCGCTGCGACTCTGAAGGCGGTGAATGATGGCAGGAAGGCCCAATGCCTCGCCCAGCTGGCCGGGCACGATGCGCTCCTCACCCAGAACCTTGCGCTTGTGGGTACGGCTGGCGAGCACATGCTGGAGCGCCTCGGCGGCGCTCAGGGCGCTTTCCTCGGAGAAACGGTTGTCAGTCACGATGGTATGACCTGGATTCAGAGCCGATCCGGGAACTATAACGCGCCTGTAATCCGGCTGTCTGCCCCCAAGGGAGATGACGAGCGAACCCGTGATTGGTACTGTATCAACCTTCTTGAATCGAGGGAGTACAGAAAGTGGACAACGACAGCATCAAGGGTGCCTATAAGCGTTACGCACCGGTGTACGACTGGGTGTTCGGGCTGGTGTTCCGGAACGGCCGGCATGTGGCCATGGACTCTCTTCAGTTTGAGTCCGGGGATCATGTCCTCGAGCTGGGCGTGGGCACAGGCCTTTCGCTGCCGGAATATCCCGATGACGTGGATATCCATGTTACTGGCGTTGATATTTCACAGGACATGCTCGACAAGGCCGAGAAGCGCATCCAGAAGCACGGCCTGACCAACTGCGAGCTGTACAACATGGACGCCGAAGCGCTGGACTTCCCGGACAACAGCTTCGACAAGATCATGGTCCTGTACGTGCTCTCCGTGGTGCCTGATCCCTACAAGGTAATGAGCGAGGTGCGCCGGGTCGCCAAGCCGGGTGCGGACGTGATCTTCGTTAACCACTTCGCCAAGGAGAATCCCCTTGTCCGCCGGTTCGAGTCCGCGCTTTCGCGCTGGGCCGCGCCGCTTGGCTTTGATCCGGACTTCCCCATGGAACCGGTGCTTGAGAATGTGGGCCTGAACGTGGAGAGGATTGAGTCCGTGAACCTGTTCGGTTACTGGACCATGCTGCACGGGCGTTGCCCCGAAGAGTAACCCCTGTCCGCCGGGAGCCACGGCTATGAATCGAGCACTGTTCCCTCTCAACTCGGTGGTGCTTCCCGGCGGCCGCCTGCCTCTGCGGCTCTTCGAACGCCGCTATATGGACATGCTCACCCATTCATTGCGCGCCCGGGAGCCCTTTGTGCTGGTTCTGCTTGAGCAGGGCGGCAGTGATACCAGCGCGGATGCCGCCTTCCATCCGATTGGCTGTGAGGTTTCGGTGGTGGATTTCTCGCCGCTGGAGAACGGCTTGCTGGGCATTACCGTGGAAGGTCTCGGCAAGGTGTCCGTGGCCCGGAACTGGCGGGAGACGGATGGCCTCAACCGCGGTGACGTGGTGGCTTTGCCCGAGGAGCCCCGGGCGCGTACGCCCTTGCGGCACGAGGATCTTTCCGAGCTGCTGGCGGCGCTGTGCCGGCATCCATCCGTGGCGGAACTCGGCCTGACCATTGACTACGACGATGCGCGTCAGGTCGGGTGGCGGCTGACGGAGCTGTTGCCGTTGGCTATTGAGCAGCGTCAGTCGCTGGTGGAGATGGATGACCCCTTGGAGCGGCTGGAAGTGCTGTCACGGCTGGTGGATGATATGGAGTGAGCCTGAGTGCCCAGGTGCCAGACCTGGTCGTGGCCGCGCCTCTGGGCCTCCCCGAGCGCTTTCTCACAGCGCTGGCGCAGTGAGTCCGCCGAGGTTTCCCCGGGCGAGCGCGTGGTACAGCCGATGCTGGCTGTGATGCTCTCCACCGTGGGCCAGCGTGACTCGCCCAGCAGCCGCCGCACGCGTTCCGCGGTCACCCGCAGCCCCTCTTCAGGGGTGAACGGCAGCAGCAGGAAGAAGCGGCCGTCGCCCAGATGGTAGTGGCTGTCCCCGGCCCGGATGGTGGTACGCAGGCTCCGGCTGATGGCGGCACTGAGCCCGGTCAGTGCGTCCTCGCCGTAAACACCGGAGAGTTCCTCCCGGTGATCGATCCTCAGCAGGGCCAGCGACAGCGGGTGGCCCGTGGCCTCGGAGCGGCTGATCTCCCTGCTGAGGGTCTCATTGAGACTGCGTTCGTTGTAGGCCCCGGTTTCCGGGTCCACGATGGTCAGCGTGTCCACGTAGCGGGCACTGGCATGATAGTGGCGCGCGAACCAGCCGGCACCGCCTGCCAGGAGCAGGGCGGTGCCGGCGAGCGTCAGTTGTTCCCGCGGTGGCAGATTCCAGGCCGCGATCAGGCTGAGGAGCAGGCCAGCTGCACAGAGGGCGGCGGCCTGGTGGACCCTGAGAAGCAGGAAGGCAGCCATCAGCATCGGGTAGAGCCAGTAGAAGGCAAGGGACGGCTCCCGGGCAATGGCCTGGAGAATAATGATGGCCATCAGGACCAGGATCAGCAGGTGGCTGCGGGTCTGAAGCTGGCGGTGTCGCCGGATCAGGGTGGCGGCAATGCCGGCGGCCGCCAGAGCGGTAATGGTCAGGCCGCTGAAGAACAGCTCGTAGAAGCCGTAACGCAGGCTCCGTTCCGCCAGGATCATGAAGCACAGCAGCATCAGCGCATAGACGACGCTGTTCGTACGGGTGCGCAGTGCGGTTTCAGTCATGACCTGTGCCTCCGGCGTCCGTCCATGTAAGCGTCCGGTTGCCCCCCTGTTTCTGGGCCCGGCGCAGGGTTTCCTGGGCCTTTTCTGAAAGGCTGCGGGCGTCATCGCCCACATTGGCGCCCACCACGCCGGCCGAGAGCGTCAGCTCCATCCCTTCGCGGGTGAGCATGTCCTTGGCCTGGCTGCGGATGCCTTCAATGGTCCGGACGGAATCGGGTGTCGCAGTGGCTGGCAACACAATGATGAAACCGGTTTCATTATTGCGGTAGTAGCTGTCGAAGTCCCGCAGGGTGCGATGCAGCAGCCGGCCGAGCCGCACCATCAGGTTGCTCTGATCCTGTTCCGGGAGCGGGGTTTCGGGGGCATCAAGATGCAGGACAGCCACGGTAACCGGTGTGCCTTCGCGCTCACCCCGCCGGATCTCACGGTTCAGGTCACTGTCGAGGTAGTCCCTGATGGAGGCGAGGGTGAGTGAGTCGGTGCGTCGCAAGGGGGCCAGCTGGGCGGCCTTGTATTCCCGCAGGTACACGAAAACCGCGGCCAGGCCGGTGGCAAGGATCAGCATGGGTACGAACTGGTGGCGGGCCATGCCGAGTTCGGACGACAGACCCAGGCTGAGTGTGGCGGCCAGGAAAACCGCGCAGCCGGCTCCTGCCACCCACAGGCCCCAGCCGGCGAACAGTGACAGCGGCACCAGGAACGCCAGGGGCGTCAGCCAGGGCCAGTGCCCGGCGAAGATCGCGAGGCTCAGAAGCAAAAGCAGCAGGGATCCGGCCCGCAGGGTCCACCGCAGTGGTACGGGCATTGCTGTTTCCGTTTCCATGATCAGCTCCCGGTGTTGCAATGCGAGGCTGTATCCGCTGCCCCACGCACGCGTATAATAGCGTACTTTTCCCGCAGTGCCCTGAAAACAGATGCGGAATCCGATTGGGAGGGATATGAGCACAGAATCCATGATGCGGGCCCTGGGTGAACAGGCCAGGGCGGCGAGCCGCGAACTGGCGCGTTCGAGCACCGGAGCGCGCAATGAGGCCCTTCTTGCCACGGCCCGGGCGCTCGACGCCAGCCGGGAGACGCTGCGGGCGGAAAACCGTAAGGATCTGGAGGCGGGTCGTGACAAGGGGCTTGATGAGGCCATGCTGGACCGCCTGGAACTCACCGGCGGCCGCATCGATACCATGATCGAGGGCCTGCGCCAGGTCGCCGGGCTCACGGACCCGGTGGGCGTGATCACGGATATGGAGTACCGTCCGTCCGGTATCCAGGTCGGGCGCATGCGGGTGCCGCTGGGGGTGATCGGCATCATCTACGAGTCCCGTCCCAACGTCACCGTGGATGCGGCCAGTCTCTGCATCAAATCCGGCAACGCCACGGTGCTGCGTGGTGGCTCCGAGGCCTCGCACTCGAATCAGGCCATTGCCGCATGCGTGGCACAGGGGCTGCGGGAAGCCGGGTTGCCCGAGACCGGCGTGCAGGTGGTTGGAACCACCGATCGCGAGGCCGTGGGTCACCTGATCCGGATGCCCGAGTACGTGGATGTGATCGTTCCCCGTGGTGGCAAGAGCCTGATCGAGCGCATCAGTAATGAGGCCTCGGTGCCTGTCATCAAGCATCTGGACGGGATCTGCCACAGTTTCCTGGATCGTGACGCGGATCCGGAGAAGGCCGTGAACGTGACGCTCAATGCCAAGACCCAGCGTTACGGCACCTGCAATACACTGGAAACCCTGCTGGTGGATGGCCCCGTCGCCGAATCCCTGTTGCCGCCAATTGCCGAGCAGCTGCAGCGTATCGGCGTGGAACTGCGAGGCTGCGCCACTACCCGTGCCATTCTCCCGGAGGCCGGTGAGGCAACGGAGGAGGACTGGGCCACGGAATACCTGGCGCCGGTGCTGTCGATCCGGGTCGTGGACGGGCTGGATGCGGCCATGGCGCACATCAACCGTTACAGCTCCCAGCATACCGACAGTATCATCACGGAGAACTATACCCGGGCGCGGCGCTTTCTGACGGAGGTGGACTCCAGTTCTGTGATGGTCAATGCCTCCACGCGTTTCGCGGATGGCTTTGAGTACGGCCTCGGGGCCGAGATTGGCATTTCCACCGACAAGCTGCACGCCCGGGGTCCGGTAGGGCTGAAAGGGCTGACCAGCCAGAAATACGTTGTGTTCGGGGATGGCCATGTCCGTGATTGACCTGGAGCCGGCATGCTGCACGTGATGCTGGGCGGCACCTTCGACCCCGTCCACAACGGCCACCTCCGGATGGCGGTGGAGCTGCATGAACGTTTCGACGGTGCCCGCATCCGGCTCATGCCCTGCCATCGCCCGCCGCACCGTGATCAGCCGGGGGCGGAGGGCGCCCACCGGTTGGAAATGTTGCGGGACGCGGTCGCGGAAGAGCCGGGACTGATGGTGGATTCCCGCGAACTGGACCAGGACCGGGTATCCTATACCGGCGAGACCCTCCAGCAGCTGCGGTCTGAGCTGGGGGCGGAGACCCCGCTGGCAATGGTTGTGGGAACCGATGCCTTCAACACCTTCGATCAGTGGCGCGGCTGGATGCAACTGCCGGAGCTCGCCCATATAATCGTGGTCAACAGACCCGGATTTCCTTTGGCGCCCCCCGAGCCTGTTGCAGCCATGTTGCAGGAACGCCGGGCAGCCGAAGCGGCTGAGCTCCAGCGCAGTGCCAGTGGTTCCATTCTGGTGATGGAGTTGCCGTTGCTGGAAATTGCGGCCACGGAAGTCCGGAGCCGGGCGGTTGCCGGGCGATCAATCCGCTACCTGGTGCCGGATGCGGTCTGGCGCACCATTCGGGATCAGGGGCTGTACCGACTTGAAACAGGATGATTATGGATTCTGAACAACTGAAGTCACTGGCGGTGGATGCCGTCGAATCAATGAAGGGCCAGGACGTGGCTGTACTGGACGTGCGCGACCGTACCAGCATGACGGATTACATGGTCATCGCCTCGGGCAACTCCAATCGCCATATCCACTCGCTGGCTGAGGAAGTGGTACAGCGTGCCAAGCAGGAGGCGGACAGCAAGCCCAAACTCGAGGGCGGTGAAACCAGTGACTGGGTGCTGGTGGACATGGGCGACGTCATCGTCCACCTGATGCTGCCGGCAACCCGGGAATTCTACGATCTGGAACGGTTCTGGCGGGATGCTCCGGGGCTGGGCGCCGCGGGTACGGAGTAGCATGCACCTGAAGGTCATCAGCGCCGGGCAGAAACTGCCCGACTGGGTCAATGCGGGCTTTGAGGAGTACCGCAGGCGCTTCCCCCGCGAAATGCGGCTGGAGCTGACGGAAGTGCCCCTCGGTGGGCGGGGGCGTCAGGCCGATACGGCGCGCGCGGTTCGGGATGAAGGCGAGCGGATGCTGAAGGCGCTGCGAGGCCCTGAGTGGGTGATCGCCCTTGAGATTGACGGTCGCCAGTGGTCCACGGAGAAGCTCGCCGAGCGCCTAGAGCACTGGCGGATGGAAGGGCAGGACGTGGCCTTTTTGATCGGTGGGCCGGAAGGACTCTCGGATGCCTGCCGGCAGCGTGCCAATCAGGCCTGGTCGCTGTCGCCGCTGACGCTTCCGCATCCCCTGGTGCGGGTGATGCTGGCTGAGCAGCTTTACCGTGCCTGGAGCATCAACTGCAACCATCCCTACCACAGGGCTGGCTGACAATGAGCTGGGGCACCCTCCGCAATACCAGCCAGGAACGGGAACTCTTCCAGCGCCGCTCCTTCGTGGCCATCATCGTGGTTATCCTGATGACCGGGGTCCTGATCGGCCGCTTCTACTACCTCCAGATCATCGAACACGAAACCTACACCACCATTTCCGACCGCAATCGGGTCCAGGTGCAACCCGTGCCTCCGACAAGGGGGCTGATCTACGACCGTAATGGGGTGCTGCTGGCGGAAAACCGCCCGGTTTTCAGTCTGACGGTCATCCCGGAGCAGGTGTCGGACATGGATGCCCTCATTGGTGAGATCCGGGATATTGTCGACGTTCCGCCGGGGGATGTTGAGAACTTCCGTGAGCGGCTGGATGAACGGCGCCGGCCTTTCGAACCCGTGCCGCTGCGTTACCACCTGACTGAAGCCGAGATGGCCAGACTCGCCGTGAATCGTCACAGCCTGCCCGGTGTGGAGATGGAGGCACGGCTGGTGCGGTACTACCCCTATGGCCGGCTGACCTCCCATGTGCTGGGGTATGTGGGCAGGATCAATGAACAGGATGCACGCCGCATTGATCAGGTGGCATACGCGGGCACCCACTACATTGGCAAGACGGGTATTGAGCGGGTCTACGAAAAGGAGCTGCACGGTGAAGTGGGGTATCAGAATGTTGAAACCAACGCCCGTGGCCGGGTCATGCGGGTACTTGAGCGCGAGGACCCCAGTCCGGGCCAGGACCTGACCCTGAACCTGGATATCCGGCTTCAACAGGTGGCTCACGAAGCACTGGGCGACAGGCGTGGCGCCATTGTTGCCATTAACCCCGAGACGGGTGGGCTGCTGGCGCAGGTCAGTACCCCCGGGTTTGATACCAACAAATTTGTTACCGGTATTGGTCACGAGAGCTATGCCGAGCTCCGGGATTCGCTGGACAAACCCCTGTTCAACCGTGCCACCCGCGGCCAGTACCCGCCGGGTTCCACAATCAAGCCCATGCTTGCCCTCGCCGGGCTGGCCTCGGATACCGTGACCCAGTCCGAGATCGTCTATGACCCTGGTTACTATGAATTGCCGAACAGCAGCCAGGTCTTCCGTAACTGGAAGCGGCAGGGGCATGGGGACACGACCCTGTATGACGCGATCGTGCTGTCCAGCGATACCTATTTCTACAAGATGGCGTACGAGATGGGCGGCGGTATGATGGCTGACTATCTGGAACATTTCGGGTTTGGTACCGTTACCTCCCTGGACGTCAGGGACGAGCTTCCGGGGATCCTGCCAAGCCCGGAATGGAAACGCCGGGTGCACAATGAGCCCTGGTATCCTGGGGACTCCGTGAACATGGGCATCGGCCAGGGCTATTTCCTCTCCACGCCCCTGCAGCTGGCGGCGACGACCAGCGTGCTCGCCAGCCGCGGAGAACGTCATGCGCCCCGCCACCTGCGCTACATCGAGGGCGACATTCCGGCCCGGCATCTGCTTCCGGACGTTGTGCGTCCTCCGGTCGAGATGGCCAGTGAGTCGGACTGGGAATACGTCATCAACGCCATGGAGGACGTGGTGCATGGCTCGGAGGGCACCGCCCGGCGTATCAGTCCGGGTCTTAATTACCGCATGGCGGGCAAGACAGGCACCTCCCAGGTGTTCAGTCTGGAGGGGGAAGAGTATGACGAGGATGAAATCGCCAAGCGCATGCGGGATCATGCGTTGTTTGTTGCCTTTGCTCCGGCTGACGATCCGGAAATCGTTGTGTCCGTGCTGGTGGAAAACGGCGGCAGCGGCAGTGCTACGGCAGCCCCCGTGGCGCGCCAGGTGACGGATGCATGGATCAATGGCTTCCCGGAGGTGCTGACGGAACAGGCGGTGCCGGGGGCGATGGACGATGAATGATGGGGTCACCGGGGGAGAGCAGCCGTGAGCCATGAGTTCGTACGCCAGATTGCGTTTGAGCCGGATCACCTGAACCGCCGTGGCGGGTGGATGAGCCGGCTGCACCTGGACCCGTGGCTACTGCTGTTGCTGTTCCTGATCATGGGGGGCGGGCTGGTTGTTCTGTACAGTGCGGGCGAGAATGGCATGGCCATTGTCCAG
>NZ_CAJXMA010000079.1:0-12587 GCF_913056445.1 uncultured Halovibrio sp. | reverse complement strand
TTGTCCAGTGTCTCGTCCAGGGCGCGGCGGTTGCCCATGCCGGTGAGGCCGTCGGTCATGGCGGATTCCAGGGCCTCCTGGTAGCGCCATCCGTTGCGCAGGGGCTGGATGAGCACGCCGATGGCCTGCTCAATGAACATCAGTTCGTCATCCCGGAAGCGATCACGACGGTCCAGCCGCAGGGAGCCCAGTTCCTGGCCGCGCAGGGACAGATTGTAGCAGCAGTGATGGGGGCCGCCTGAGCCCAGCAGATAACCGAAGTCGCCGCCGCTGCGCGAGCGCCGGTAGGCCAGGGCAGCGAAGGGAACCACCTGGTTGAGCTCCTCGGCGAATATATCCAGCATGGCATTGAGGTCCAGTGTCTGATGCAGACGGCTGCACAGGACGGTAAGCCGGTTGCTGTTGTCCTGCCATTCATCGATGATCCGCACGTTCTCAGCGGCATCACGGGCCTGCTTCAGGTCAATGGGGCGGGCGTTGCCGGTTACCTTTTTCATGCCTTACTCCGGTTCCAGATCTCTGACAGGTCGTCGCAAGCGAAATCCGTGCCGATATCCCATAAAGCTTTAAAAACAGTAATCTGTAGCTCTTCCGATGAGCGTCAGGTAGTGGCGCTGGCCGTTGTGGCAAAAAAATGACGGCAGGCTGTGGCCGCGTGTCCCATTGTCGGGCTGTTGTGATATGATCCTCACGCTCACACAGGGAAGGGGTAGGTAGCCCACTATGCAATTCCAGGCGCCGGAAAGTCTCTCCGAACAGATTGCCCAGCATATCGGGCGCCAGATCATCACGGGTGCTCTGCGACCTGGTGAACGCATCCAGGAGCTCAAGGTGGCCGGGGAGCTGGACGTAAGCCGCGGATCGGTGCGCGAGGCGCTTCTGATTCTGGAGCGCCGACACCTCATCCGCATCTACCCGCGCAAAGGGGCTGTGGTCTCCGGCATGACACCGGAACTGGTGAACAGCCTCTATGACATCTACCTGAATCTGCTCGAGATGCTGGCCGACCGTTTCATGGCCCGGCGGACGGAAAACGATGAGCAGCCGCTGCTCCAGGCCATCCATCAGCTCTGTCGCCGTCTCAGTGGTGATCCGTCTGAGGTGGGTGAGGTGATTGATGGTGGACTGGAAGTGATGCGCCGGTGCTACCCCGTGGTGGCCAATCCCTATCTGGAGGAAACACTGGAGAACTTCCGGCCCGCGATCAGTCGCACCTATTACCTCGTGCTGGCGAATGATCCGGGGGAAATGCAGGTCTCGAGAACCTATTTCCAGCGCATCGCGGATCGCGTCGAGGCGGATGATCATCAGGGTGTGACCGAGGTGATCCGGGCCTTCGGGGAACACCAGCGTGAAGTGGCTCTCCAGGCGCTGGCCCGGGATGAATCGCTCACCGTCGAACCCGCCAGCTGAGCCGGTCGACCATGCGCCTGAAGTCCATCAAGCTCGCCGGCTTCAAATCCTTTGTTGAGCCCACCACGGTTCCCTTCCCCTCGAACATGACGGCGGTTGTGGGGCCGAACGGCTGCGGTAAGTCCAATATCATCGACGCTGTCCGCTGGGTCATGGGCGAGAGCTCGGCCAAGTACCTCCGTGGCGAGGCCATGAGTGACGTCATCTTCAACGGCTCAACCAGCCGCAAGCCCGTGGGCCAGGCCTCCATCGAGCTGGTGTTCGACAACAGCGATGGCACCGCCCCCGGCGAATACGGCCGCTTCAACGAGATCTCCGTCAAGCGCCGGGTCACGCGCGAAGGCCAGTCCGACTATTTCATGAACGGCGCCAAGTGCCGGCGCAGGGACATTACCGACCTGTTCCTGGGGACCGGCCTGGGACCGCGCAGCTACGCCATCATCGAGCAGGGCATGATCTCGCGCCTGATCGAGGCCAAGCCCGAGGAACTGCGCCACTACATTGAGGAAGCGGCGGGCATCTCGCGTTACAAGGAGCGCCGGCGCGAGACCGAGAACCGCATGCGCCGGACCCAGGAGAATATCGACCGCCTGACCGACCTGCGGGATGAGCTTGACCGCCAGCTCCAGCACCTCGAGAAGCAGGCTGAAGCCGCCGAGAAATACCGGGCCCTGAAGCAGGAGGAGCGCCAGAAGCAGGCCGAGCTGGCGGTGCTGCGCTGGCGTGATCTGGATTCGTCCCTGCAGGAGCATCGCAGGGCGATCAGCGAGGCTGAAACCGCCCAGGAAAAGGTGGTTACGGAACGCACCTCGCTGGAATCCGAACTGGAATCCCTGCGCCAGGAACACAGTGACCGCAGTGAGCGTTTCAACCAGGCCCAGGGCCGTTACTACGAGGCCGGTGCCGAGATCGCGCGTGTCGAGCAGAACCTGGAGAACCAGAAACGCAATGCCCGCCAGGCAGCTGATGATCTGGAACAGGCCCTGGCCAGCCGCAAGGAAGTAGCCCGGGAACTGGAGCAGGACCAGGAGCGGCTGGATTCGGTGGCCACGGAACTGTTGAACGTTGAGCCGGAACTGGAAACCGCCGAGGCTAAGGCCGAAGAGTACGGTGAACGGCTGGCCGAGGCGGAGAGCCGGATGCAGGACTGGCAGCAGCGCTGGGAGGACTTCAGCCAGCGTTCGGCGGATGACCGCCAGCAGGCGGAAGTGGGCCAGTCCCGGATCAAGGCCAGCGAGGACGCGCTGCTGAAACTCCGTGAGCGCCGCCAGCGGCTGGAGGAAGAGCGCGCAGCCCTGGATCACGACGACCGCTCTGGCGAGGAAGCCACGCTCGAGAACGAACGTGAGGAACAACAGGCCCGGGTTGAAGAGGCCCGGGAGCGGGTGGAAACCCATACCGAGCAGCTGGAGCGGGATCGCGAAGCGATTGAGCAGCTGGAGCCGGAGCTCAACGAGAAGCGCGGCCGCCTGCAGACACTGAACGGGCGTCTGGCCTCCGAGCAGGCGCTTCTGGAAGGGCAGCTGGGCGACAGTGATGAACGGCGCAGGGAGTGGATCAGCCAGCAGGGCTGGGACCAGGCCCGGCGGCTGGCCCAGACACTGGAGGTGAGCGAGGGCTGGGAAAAAGCGGTGGAAGCCGTACTTGGTCCACTGGCGCAGGCGCTGGTTCTGAACCCGGATGATTACGATGACGCTGTGCTCACGCAGGCCCCATCGGGACTGACCATTGTGCACACTTCCAGCACAGGTGCGGATGCAGGGCCGGGGACGCTGTTGGCGGAGGTCGGCCTTGGCGGGAGTGTTGCCGGTTGGCTGGATCGCGTCTGGTGCGCAAACGATCTCAATGATGCGCTTGCCCGTCGCGGCGCCCTGGCGGATGGCGAATCCCTGGTCACCCCGGGCGGGATCTGGATGGGCCCTGAATGGCTGCGCCTCCCGGATGACGGTGACGATGACACCGGTATCATCGAGCGCCAGAAGCGGGTTGAGGCGCTCGAAGAGGAATCCGCCTCACTGCAGGAAGCGGTGACCGAGGGGGAAGAACAGCTGCAGCAGTTGCGGGCCTCGCGTGATGAGACCGAGGCGGCGCTGGAGGAGGCCCGTGCGGCGCTGAGCGATGCGCGCGAATCCCTGTCCGCCACGGAATCCCGGCTCGAGGCCTTCCGCGCCCGCATGGAGCAGGTGCGTGAGCGGGCACGGCGGATCAGCGAGGACCTGGCGGATCTGGATGCCCAGGAAGCGGATGAGAACGAGCGCCTGGAAGAGGCCCGTGCCAGCTGGCAGGAAGCCATGGACCGCATGAATGAAAACGCGGACTGGAAGGAATCACTGCTCAGCGAACGCGACGATCTGCGGGCCAGGCTTGATGATGAGCGCCAGCAGGCGCGTCATGCCCGGGATCACCATCATCAGCTCCAGCTGCAGGTGCAGGACCTTAAGAACCGTAAGGAAGCCCTGGAACAGACCCTGGAGCGCATGAAGAGCCAGCAGGGGCGGCTGGACGAACGCATTGAGATTCAGCGCGAGACCCGGGAGAACGCCGAGGCCCCGATCCAGGACCTGGAGATGGAACTGGAAGGGCTTCTGGAGCGTCGCGTGCAGGAGGAAGAGAAGCTCAACGAGGCGCGTGAGGCCCTGGATGCCATCGATGAGCAGGTCCGGGACCGGGAGCAGCGCCGCGGCCAGGTGGAGCAGGACGTCCAGCAGGCGCGGGAGAAGCTCGAGAAGCTGCGCATGGATACTCAGGCTATTGAACTGCAGGCCCGCCAGTACCTGGAGCAGCTTGAGGAACTGGAGGTCAGCCGGGAGACCGTACAGGAAGGGCTTCCCGAGGACGCCTCCGCCGAGGCATGGCAGCAGGAGCTCACCCGCATCGGCAACCGCATCCAGCGCCTGGGCGCCATCAACCTGGCCGCCATCGACGAATACCGGGTGGCGAGCGAGCGCAAGACCTACCTGGACGAGCAGGATCAGGATCTGCAGGAGGCTCTGGAATCACTGGAGTCCGCCATCCGACGGATCGACCGCGAGACCCGCGCCCGCTTCCGTGAGACCTTTGACGCCATCAACCAGGGGCTTCAGAACCTGTTCCCGCGGGTCTTCGGTGGCGGCAGCGCGCACCTGGAGATGACCGGGGATGATCTTCTGGAAACCGGTGTGGCGATCATGGCTCGGCCCCCGGGCAAAAAGAACACCACCATCCATCTGCTTTCCGGCGGCGAGAAGGCACTGACCGCGATCGCGTTGGTGTTCTCCATCTTCCAGCTCAACCCGGCTCCCTTCTGCATGCTCGACGAGGTGGATGCGCCGTTGGACGATGCCAACGTCGGCCGCTACGCGAAGATGGTGAAGGAGATGAGCGAGCACGTTCAGTTCATCTACATCACCCACAACAAGATCTCCATGGAGCTCTCCAATCAGCTCATGGGTGTGACCATGCATGAACCCGGGGTTTCCCGGCTGGTCTCCGTGGATGTTGAGGAAGCGGCGGTCCTGGCTGACAGCTGATGAACAAGCCGCAATGCCCCGGCATTGTCTTGACCGGGGTCATTGCCTAAAGTGGCAGTCAAAACGGGCGCACCGGGATGCGCCGGGGGCACAACCCTTGAGGACAGATAGAGGATCATGAGTCTCAGAGAATGGCTGATCATCATTGGGGCGCTGCTGATCATCGGCGTGGTCGTTGACGGACTGCGGCGCATGCGCCGTGCCCGCCAGGACTCGCTGGAAATCCAGCGCGGCATGGGCGGAGACGGTATCGGGCAGACCCCGATTGACGATGGGTACAACCCGGAACTCCCCACCGGGGGCGCAAGGCCCGTCAGAAGCGCTGAGCCGAAAGCCGCAGAGCCCGACCCGGAGCCGGAACCGGCCCCCGAGCCTGAGCCCGAACCCGAACCGGAGCCCGCATGGGAGTCCGAACCCGCAGCGCACCAGGAGCCGGAGCAGCCCTCGGGCCCGGAGCGGGAAGATGACCCCCTGGCCGCCGTGGATGACGACGGCATTGTAGGCCCGGCCCGGGTCCGGGGTGAATCCGCCATCCGTGAACGCGCGGCGGAGGCGACCGATGTTGCCGGTGAAGCCGCCAGCCGCATCAGTGCCGGGGCCCGGGAGATCTGGAGCCGCATCCGTGATGGGGTGGCCCCGGAGGAGACGGAAAGCGGGGAAACGGATCCCGGCCACGCGACCTCGCAGCAGGAAGCGCCGGGGCCCGGCGAAACCTCCGGGGAACCGCCTGTTGCCGGAGCCAATCGGCCGGAAGCCGAAGAGGTGATCGTGGTCCATGCCCACTGCCGCGATGACGGGCAGTACAGTGGCGCGACGATCAAGCGTATCCTGGAAGCCTGCGGCATGGAGTACGGGGATCTCGGCATCTATCACCGGCACGAGGAATCGGATACCCGCACACCGGTCCAGTTCAGCGTCGCCAGCGCGGTATCGCCCGGCACCCTGACACCGGAGGAGATCGAGACCCTCGAAACCCCCGGGCTCAGCTTCTTCATGAGCCTGCCCGGCCCCAGCCAGCCGGTACAGGCGTTTGATTTCATGCTGGAGACCGCCAACACAGTCGTGCGTAACCTGGGTGGTGAGCTGCGTGATGAGCACCGCAGTGTCATGACCAGCCAGACGATTGAACACTGCCGCCAGCGCATTCGCGAGTTCGAACGCAAGCGCCGTTCCCCGGCCAGAGCCTGAGAGGATCGCCGCCCGTGACCCGGGAAGACAGCCCTGAACAGCGTATCGACGCCCTGCGGCGGGAAATCGATCATCACAACTACCGCTATTACGCGCTCGACGACCCCGAGGTCTCGGATGAGCACTATGACCGGCTCCTGCGGCAACTGCAGGAGCTGGAAACGCAGCATCCCGAGCTGGTAACCCCCGAGTCCCCGACACAGCGGGTGGGCGTGGCCCCGGAGTCCCTGTTCGCGGAAGCCCCCCATGAAACGCCCATGCTGTCCCTGGACAATGCCTTTGACGAGGACGAGCTCAGGGATTTTGACCGCAGGGTCCGGGAACGGCTGGGCCGGGATGAGCCAGTCGACTACGCCTGCGAGCCCAAGCTCGATGGCCTGGCAATCAGCCTTCTGTATCGCAATGGTGTGCTTCACCGTGCCGCCACCCGGGGCGATGGCTACACCGGGGAGGACATCACCGCCAATGTCCGCACCATCCGGGCCATCCCCCTGCAACTCTATGGCGATGACTACCCGGATGCCTTTGAGGTGCGGGGCGAGGCCTACATGCCCCTTGATGGGTTCGAACGCCTGAACCAGCAGCTGGCGGAGGCCGGGGAGAAGACCTTTGTTAACCCGCGCAATGCGGCTGCAGGCAGTCTTCGCAACAAGGATCCACGGGTGCCGGCACGGCGACCCCTGTCGTTCAGCGGCTACAGCGTGGACGTACCTGAGGAGGCCGGTCTTCCTGCCAGTCATTACGATCAGCTGCTCAAGCTGCGGGACTGGGGGTTTCGGATCGATCCTGGGATCCGTCTGGTCACTGGGATCGAGAACTGCATCACCTATTACCGGGAGATGCTCGAGAAGCGCGAATCACTGAACTACGAGATCGACGGCATTGTCTACAAGGTCAATGATCTGGCGCTGCAGGACCGGCTTGGCTTCGTCTCCCGGGCGCCACGCTGGGCCATCGCCACCAAGTTCCCTGCACACGAGGTCATGACCCGGGTGCGCGAAGTTGCCTTCCAGGTGGGGCGCACCGGTGCCATAACGCCGGTGGCGCGACTGGATCCGGTGTTTGTGGGAGGCGTGACCGTCAGCAACACCACCCTCCACAACATGGATGAGATTGAGCGCCTTGGGCTGCGAGAGGGTGACTGGGTGATGATCCGCCGGGCCGGCGATGTGATTCCCCAGGTAGTGCGTGTTCTTACCGAGAAACGGCCTGATGACACCCATGTGATTGGACTGCCGGAGGCCTGCCCGGAATGCGGTTCCGCCATTGAGCAGCCAGAGGATGAAGCTGTGGCGCGCTGCACGGGCGGTCTGTTCTGTCCGGCCCAGCGCAAGGAGGCCATCCGGCACTACGCCTCCCGCCGCGCCCTGGACATCGAGGGGCTGGGGGAGCAGTGGGTCAACGTGCTGGTGGACGAAGGCATGGTTGAAACCGTGGCGGATCTCTATCACCTGAAGACCCAGGATCTGACCCGGCTCGAGCGCATGGGTGAAAAATCCGCCTCCAATCTGGTGAATGCCATTGCCGACAGTCGCGAGCCTGATCTGGACCGGCTGATCTATGCCCTGGGTATCCGGGAGGTGGGTGAGGCCACCGCACGGGGGCTGGCCCGGTATTTCGGTGAGCTGGACGCCCTCATGGAAGCCGATGAGGAACAGCTCCAGGAGATCGAGGATGTGGGGCCGGTGGTGGCCGGCCATATCCGCAGCTTCTTTGCCGAGCCCCATAACCGCGAAATCATCCAGCGGCTGCGTGAGGCGGGCGTGAGCTATCGGGCACCGGCACGGGTGGACGATTCGGAATCGCCCTTTTCGGGTACCACCGTGGTGGTGACCGGAACACTGGAGCGGTATTCCCGGGATCAGGCGCGGGCTGCTCTGGAAGCCCGTGGCGCGAAGGTGGCCGGCAGTGTTTCCAGCAACACCGACTACCTGGTGGCGGGCGAGGGCGGTGGCTCCAAGCTCAGCAAGGCCCGCCAGCAGGGTGTATCCATCCTTGATGAAGCAACCTTCCTGGAGTGGCTCGGCGAAGCGTGACTGTGTCACAGAATCGTCAGCCGCCCCCTGAATCTGAGAACCAGTACGGATCCGCCTTATGGCGGATCCCCTACCATGGACGACGTTTCGAGACCCGACGGCCCCCGACCCGGGAGAATGTCATCCGTGAGTTTGAGCACGAACGCTGTTCCAGTGCGCCGTTCCCTTCAGGCGCTGCTTCTGGCCCTGCCACTGCTGCTGATGGGCTGTGGGGATACCAGTAATTCCCCGGAGGATCCGCGGATTCTCGGCTTTCCGCCCCAGGTGGCCTATCTGGGCGTGGACTACAATTACAACTTCGGCGCCGTGGGCGGCGACAATCTCCTCAACTATTCGCTGGTCAACAACCCCTCCTGGCTGGCCCTGGAAGCGACCACCAACAAGGCCCGCAAGGGCATCGTCCTGAGAGGCGTTCCCGGTATTACTGGTGGGCGTGAAGGCGAGGACGACCTGGGGCAGTACGACAGCATCCGTATCGCCACCAATGACGGCAACCTGATCGGGGACAGCGAGTTCAGCGTCGAGGTCCGGCACAATCCGCTCGAAGTGGTTTCCGGTACGGTGACCGAAGGGGAGCCCTATGAGCCTGAGGTGAGTAAGGATTCGGATGAGGTCTGCGGGATTCCGGACATGAGCGTGAGCCCGGATGTGACCGTCAATCACCAGAAACTGGTTACCGGGGATCAAGCGGTAACGGGGCCTGGCGACTATGACAGTGGTTCCAGGGAGTACCAGACCTATCGCTCCCTGATCCGGGTGGATCTGGGGCAACCCTCGGTCGAGCCGGTTTCGGTGCGGTTCCGCATCCAGGGGCAGGAGACGTGTGACTCAGCGGATGCGGAGGAACTGCCCTGTGAGTATGAGGGTGGCAATCAGGGGCGGGCCCTCTACGGAGAGGACCTGGTCCTGGATGGCAACACCCGCTACGGGTCCGGGTTCCCGGAGCCTCCTGACTACATCGAGTACCTCAATGAAGACGAGACAGGCGGGACCGGTCTGCTTCATTTTGAAGCCGGGCAGACCACCTGCTTTATCCCGGTCTGGGTGCATGATGACAACCTCGCCGAGAACACGGAATCCTTCGACGTAGAGCTGGAGGAGGTCACAGAGGGTATTGCCGCTCTCGACCAGGACGGCGCAGTGCGTACCCGGAGCATTCCGGTCGAGGATGAGACGCCAACGGCGGATTTTGAGGCGGAGAGTATCACCGTCAGTGAAAACGGGGGGCGGGAGGTAACGGCCACGCTGAATCGTTCCAATGACACCGGTGAAACGCTTTACGCGGCAATTGAAGTAGTGGAGGTCACTGATGGTCCTTCCTGGCAGGTGGATCTCTGCCCTGAGCAGGGGAGCACCGACTGCGTCACGGCTAGTAAGACCACCAACAATGGCTCGCTGGTTATTGCGTTTGATCCGGGAAGTGATGAGACGACTTTCTACGTGCAGGCGTCGACCAGTTCTGATGCCCCTCTCAAAGAGGAAATCATGCGGGAGCTTCAGTTTGACCAGAGCTTCCAGTACGGCCGCGAATTCGCGGCGGCGGTCACGGATAGCACTGTCGAGACCTATATTAGCGAATGGCCCGATGATGTGACGCAGAGTGAGCTTGGGTTCTCTGTTGATAGCTTGGTTGCCGGAGCCCTGGGGGAGGTCTATGTCGCGGGCGTTGACAGCTCCAGCGCGATCCGTCTTCAGAGCATCAACCGGCTTGGCAATCCCGATGTGAGTGGGGGTACGCAGAGTGATGTCGTGGCCCTTGGGGAAAACAGTGGTGTGGACAGTGGTGGCTGGCCCCAGACGTCGGACGCAATCCAGCTGGCCTTTGCGGGCGAGAATACTGGCACGACCGGCTCCCCACAGGTCACCCGCTATCTTGGTGTGGCTTATCCAACGGCTTCCGATAAGGGGATGGTGAAGCTTTTCCGCTCCACAATTTCCACGGGCGATTCCGATGATGACGGTAACGACGAGACGGTTCGCTCTAAAGAAGCCGAGGAGTTCCTCTGGCAGATGAACCCTGTTGCTGACGGGGTATGGGACCAGAAGGTGTTGGATGTGAACCAGGATGGAACCCTCTACGCGGGCGCTCTTGATAATGATTCTGTGCGCGTGACGCGCATTGATACCGGCGAGGAGGGTGACCCTGCGGAACCCGTTGCAGACCCGGCCTGGACGGAAAATCTGGAGGCCACCGACCCGCTGCTCAACGGGCTCTTTGACACCGACACAGCCGGCATCGTGGCTTTGGGAAGCGACAAGGGCGCGGTTGATCCCGGTACCAACATCGGCGGTGAGGACTTCTATCTGTTTTCGCGCAATGCAGATGGTGGCGCCGTGAATGAGCGGGTCCAGTTCGGTACGGAGGGGGACGACAGGGCTGATCTTGCTGGGGCGGATGGAAACCGCTTCTGGCTGGCCGGCAACGAGGGTGGTCCCTATCAGGAGGATGGCTCAGGGGATTTTGAGGAAGACACGGACGGTTCCGCCGGGCCTTTCCTGATTGTCGTCAACAGCAACGGTAACGTGCAGGGAGCGATCCATCCGGACATTCCTGAAGATCAGAATTGGCAGGTCAGTAACATTCAGGCCCTTGCGGTCTCCGGGGATGACGCCTTCATCGCCGGGCAGACCGGGGATGACAGGGCCTACCTGATGGGCCTGCGTTACACTGGTTCCCAGTCCGGGGATGAACCATCGATTGAGCAGCGCTGGAGTGGCATTGTCGATGGTGCGAACGGGATCGTGGACATGGATAACTATCGTGACCGCAAGCTCTATCTGGTGCTGGAAACTGATGCCGGCCAGATGATCCGACCTTACGATCAGGTCGGCAATCCGCTGACGCAATAAGCTCCCACCTGATCAGATGGTGGTATGCAGGTGGTGCCCGTCTGCATAGAGGCGCAAGAAGTCCGTACCCGTGACAATGCCCGCCGGCTGGTTGTTGTGGTTGATCACCAGCGCAGCGCTGAGTTCATGGCTGAGCATCTGCTGGGCCAGATGGTGGGCATCCGTCTCCGGGGTGACGGTTATGAAGGAGGGAAGCTCGCAACCGGACAGGGGCGCATTATCGTCCATGCCTTGCCGGACCTGTCGCAGCACCCAGGTTTCATCGATCAGGCCCGCCACTTCCCCGGCATCCGTGGTCACCACCAGGTGATGGACCAGATGCTGGGCCATGGCATCCAGAGCCATTCGCAGAGGTGCTTTGGCACTGATGGTGTGGAGCGCCTGGGATGCAAGCCGGCTTGAAGGGAGGTAGGGAGACTCCGCATCCCCTTCACCGCTGGACTCCTCCTGGTACTCCTGCAGGGCGCGACGGACCTCGGGTTTACCCTGGAATCGGGCCGGTTCCTCGGGCTGCTCCGTATTCGATGCCGTCCGGCGGATGGCATCGGTTTCGTCTGTGCCCTGGACACGCCTCGCCCGCAGCGCCTCGGGCAGGCGGGTGCCGACCGGGCGGCCGGGTTCTGCGATGTGAATGGCCATTGAGTCGCCCCCATTGATCCGTTTCCAAAGGTTATCGGCCGGTTCACGGAAAATTCAAGGAACCAGCGCTAACTCCTGGCGAATCGTTGAGGGCTCACACGTTGTGCCGTGTCCGCTGGAAGGGGGGATGGGGTGCCTGAAACAAGGGCCGCGAGATGCGCCGCGAGCAGGGGGGCGTACATCAGACCCTTGCCGCCCAGGCCGGCAAGTACAAACCGGCCATTGAGCTGACCTGCCACAGGCATATGGTCCGGGGTGGTGCTCCGAAAGCCAACCCAGTGTCCGGAGCCCCGGTTCCCTTCCAGCTGGTTTGCAAGTGTCGGAAGCCAGTGGCCCAGGTTCTCAAGGTTGGCCTGATCGCTGAGGGGATCGGGTGTTTCCAGGTCGGAATCCCGGTCGAAGGTGGCACCCACACACAGCCGGCCACTGAATGGAGGCAGCGCATAACCTGCCCCGGCCAACGCTACATGGGGAGTGGATAAGAGGGTGGGCAGGGTGGTGAGCTGCCCTCTGATACGGCCCAGAGGCAGATCCGGTGCCCACTCGGTGGTTTGGGCTCCCGTGGCGACAATCAGGGTCGACGCCTCAAGGGTCTCTCCTTCCGGAAGGGCTACCTGCCAGGAATCCGCGCTGGCCTGAATCCGGTTCCCGTCCGCGGCTGCGGTGATCGTGCGTATCATCGGATGGCCGAGTGCGGCCTGGCGGAGCGCATCCACGCGTATATGCCCTCCGCCAGGGAACCAGAGCCCGGGTATCTCGAGCTCAAGCCCGCTCAGCAGCGAGGCCCGGTCACTGTCGACCGGTTCCAGGAAGTCCGGATCCCACTGGTTGCGGGCCAGGAGTTTCTGTTGCCGTTGCTGCTCCCTTTGGTTCCAGGCTAGGCTCAGTGTCCCGGTTGGTGACCAGAAATCGATCCCCGGATGCTGTGTCTGGAGGTGGGGGTAGAATTCCG
>NZ_CAJXMA010000078.1:0-12740 GCF_913056445.1 uncultured Halovibrio sp. | reverse complement strand
AGACGTGCCTCCCTGGGCGCTTCCCGCTGATGGAATGCGCCGGCGCCGTACCAGCCGGCCACCAGCAACGCACCGACGAGAACCAACCCCAACCCTTTCAAGCGCTCACGCCCCGCCATCGCGCAGCCTCCCCGCCAGGACACCGTTGAACAGCACCACCAGAGCCATTACGAACAGGCTCTGGCGTACCAGCACGGAAACCCATCCCCCTGCCCTGAACCAGTACGGCTGATCCAGGGCCGTAACCTGCTGCGCCACCCACTGCTCCGCGCCCTGCCAGGCCGCAACCCACTGCGTGCCTTTCTCCACGACCACGCTCGCGGCCGCTTCACGGTCGGTAACGTGCCAGAGTGCCTGCTCCAGGGTCGCCTCCCGGAAATCCGGCTGGGGCTGCACCAGCGCCCATAGCATCAGACACAGAACCATGACAACGCCAGTACCCCACTGACCCACCCGCGCTAACAGCTCCGGGCGGTAAACCGGTGAGGCATCACGCCAGAACACCCGATCCGCGATGGCGCGCACCAGCACGAACAGCAATACCGCCACCAGCATCAACCGCCAGATCTCCGGCTCCTCCCCGATCCGGACCACTGTCAGAAGCAGAATCGCGGCCAGTACGCCCGCTTTGCCCAGCTGGATGACGAACAGGCACAAACCGCCGCGCAGACGCCGGTTCCATGGGCTTTCCGGGTAGAGATAGGCACTGCGCCAGGCCCTTCGCCTGATCCGTGCCCGTCGGAACAGGCCCCGGAGCATGACGAGCGAAACAACCACCCAGATCGCAACCACCCAGCCGGTTGCCAGAACCCGCCCCTGAAGCATGAACAGCCAGAGCGCGGCGACCCACAACAGCAGCATGGCCGCGTGCCCAATGAGACGGGACCGCTCTGCCGGAGCGTTCACAGGTAAGCGCGGAGTCATTGTCATGGGTTCATTCTGGCACAGCAGCCAATCATACTGCTTGAACACTTTCTGATCAGGTCGTACCTTGTAAGAACAGACCCCGAAGCACAGCGGTCTCGGAGCCTGTTCAACCCTGAATGAACAGGAGGTGCCCTATGAAACGCCTTTTCTATCTTGTCGACCAGATGGACAGCGTGGAAGCCATTTCCGAGGATCTGCACCAGGAAGGCATAACGGACTGGCGGTTCCATATCCTCAGCCGGGACGAAGCAGGCCTTTTCACCCGTAAACTGCACAGTGCTAGCCTTTTTGACCGCACTGACCTGGCCCGTTACACGGAACGCGGCGCGATAGTCGGCGGCCTGTTCGCCCTGGCTTTCATTGCGACGGCACAGTGGACCCAGGCATTCACCATGCCCGCAGCCGCCTGGATCGCCCTGTTCCTGTTCATGGTGGCGGCCGGCGCCTTTCTTGCGGGTTTCGGCGGCATCGGTGCAGAGAATTACCGGGTACGCCGGTTCCACGACGCCATTGAGAATGGCCAGCACCTGGTCATGGTCGATGTGAGGAAAAAGGATGAGGAGCGCATGAAGGAACTCATGGCCCAGCGGCATCCGGAAGCACGTCTCCAGAGAGAGACATCGGCTTTCAATAATCCCTTCGTGGAGGAAGACGGGAAGCCCCATCTGTTCTGACTAAGGGAATAAACGATTCAGGAAGGAAATTGGTCGGGACGGCAGGATTTGAACCTGCGGCCTCTGCTCCCCCAGAGCAGCGCGCTACCAAACTGCGCCACGCCCCGACCCATATAGTGCTGCAGAACAGCGGTGCAAATAATACCGGATGGAACCGGTAAATAAAAGGGGGTCAGTTCAGGGCTCTGCCCAATTCCTTCAGCGCCACAAGCCGGGCAATGTAGGAGACCTTCACGCCCAGCGCGAAGATAAGCATGGAAACGTGAGCAGCGATCTGGCCCACCATGCTGATGTAGTCAGCGAAGGGATAGGCGACGAGCACACAGACGCCGATGGCGACGAGGCAAAGAGCCAGGGCACTGTTGGCGATGAGAAGAAAACGTTCCATGGGATCAACCACTATATGATTCATTTTACATGAATCATATTAGGGAAGGCGGATGGCGAATTCAAGCCGGTGAGCTGATCTCAGGTGTTGAGAACGTTCAGCACGTCTTCCAGTTCGGTGATCATCTGGCGGATGAGCTGCTTGTACTGGGTATCTTCTTCCTTGGTGTCTTCACTGCTCAACTTCTGCTTGGCACCACCGATGGTGAACCCCTGATCGTACAGAAGGCTCCGGATCTGGCGGATGAGGAGGACGTCCGCGCGTTGATAGTAGCGCCGGTTGCCACGCCGCTTGACCGGGTTGAGCTGCGGGAACTCCTGCTCCCAGTAACGCAGAACATGCGGTTTCACATAGCACAGTTCCGCCACTTCACCAATGGTGAAGTAGCGTTTTCCCGGGATGGCCGGCAGTTCGTTATTGTGGCTGGGTTCCAGCATAAGCTTCCACTTTCTGCTTGAGCTTCTGGCCGGGCCGGAAGGTCACGACACGCCGGGCGCTGATCGGGATCTCTTCCCCGGTCTTGGGGTTCCGGCCAGGGCGCTGACGCTTGTCCCGTAAATCAAAGTTGCCAAAGCCACTGAGCTTGACCTGCTCATTATGGCCCAGCGCCTCGCTGATTTCGCCGAAGAACGCCTCCACCATTTCCTTGGCTTCACGCTTATTCAGCCCCAGCTCTTCATAGAGCCGTTCTGCCATGTCGGCCTTGGTCAGTGCTGCCATTCGCTAACTCCTCAACTGCGCGCCCAGCCTTGTGCTCAGTGCGTTGGTCACGCCATCCAGCAGTTCCTGGACTTCAGCGTCACCCAGGGTGCGTTCCGGATGCTGCCAGAACAGGCTCAATGCCAGGCTCCGGCAGCCTTCCTTCACGTGTTCGCCCTGATAAACGTCGAACACCCTGAGCCCGGTCAGCAGCTCCCCGGCCGCTTCCCGGGCTACATTCTCAACGGCGGCCCATTCCGTTTCCTCATCCACAAGCATAGCCAAATCACGGCGAACTTCAGGAAATTTTGAAAAAGCTTTGAAATGAGGGACATGCCCGCTGAGAACTGTTTCCAAGCTTAGTTCATAAAGACAGACGTTGCCATTCAGATCCAATGATTTCTGGATTCCCGGATGCAGTGTGCCGATCCAGCCCACCGGCTCACCCTCGCTGTAGACCCGTGCCGACTGGCCCGGATGCAGCGCTGGATGGCGCTCACGGGCGAAACGGAAGTTCTGCCCCAGCATCGCCCCCAGGGATTCCAGATCACCCTTGGCATCATAGAAGTCCACTTCCCGGTTGCCGTTGACCCAGTTCTCACTGGCGACTGGCCCGCTGAGCAATGCGCTCAGCATCCCCTCCTGTTCAATGGCCTGCCCCTGGCGCTCAAACCGGAGCCCGGTCTCAAACAGCCGCACCCGGTGCTGCTGGCGTTTCTGATTGTACGCCAGAGTCTCCAGCAGCCCGGGCCAGAGGATGGAGCGCATGACCGCCATGTCGGCGGAAATGGGGTTGGCCAGCTCAATGCCTTCCGCGTTCGGGGTAACCTGCTTCTGCCGCTCCGGCGAGATGAAGCTGTAGGTAATGGCCTCCTGATACCCCAAGGCCACCAGATGATCACGGACCCGGTCCAGTGGCCGGCGGGATTCCGGCTCAGCGCGCAGACGCAGGCGTCCTTCGGGCTCGGTGACCGGCATGCGGTTGTAGCCATAGATGCGCCCGATCTCCTCGATCAGGTCCACTTCCAGAGCAATATCGAAACGGAAGCTGGGGACTTCCACCTCCCAGCCATCGCGGTAAAGATGCACCACCCGCAGCCCCAGCCGGGCCAGGATTTCCTCGGCGGTGGTGCGGTCGATGGTCATGCCCAGCACCGCGTTGACCCGCTCTTCCCGCAGATGGACGGTCTGCTGGGCAGGCAGGTGCTGCTCGCTCACCACCTCAATGACTTCTCCCGGTTCACCACCGACGATGGAAAGCAGCAGCGCTGTGGCCCTTTCGGTAGCGGCCCGCTGCAGGCGCCAGTCCACGCCACGCTCAAAGCGGTGCGAGGAATCCGTGTGCAGACCGTGCGCGCGCGCCTTGCCCGCCAGCCTGACCGGATCGAAGAACGCGCTTTCAAGCACAATATCCCGGGTGTGTTCCGATACACCGGAGCCTTCACCGCCCATGATACCGGCCAGCGCTACGGGCCTGCTGTGATCCGCGATCACCAGGTTATCCGTTCCCAGGGTCAGTTCCTGGCCATCCAGGAGGGTCAGCTTCTCCCCTTCCGAGGCCATCCGCACAACGATGCCCCCCTGTACATGGGCGCGGTCGAAGGCATGCATGGGCTGACCCAGCTCAAGCATCACGTAATTCGTGACATCCACCACTGGGTCGATGCTGCGGATCCCCGAGCGGCGCAGGCGTTCCTTCATCCAGACCGGCGTTTCCACGGCAACATTCACGTTGCGGATGATGCGCCCGACATAACGCGGGCAGGCCGCGGCGGCGTCCACCCGGATGGAAGGAATCTCGGAATGCGTGGCCGGAACCGGCTCGGGCACCAGATCCTCAAAGGGCTCTTCGGTCAATGCCCCGAGATCCCGTGCCACACCACGAATGGAAAGGCAGTCGCTGCGGTTCGGGGTAAGATCCACATCCAGGCTCTGATCGTCCAGCTGCAGCCATTGGCGAAGATCCGCACCGGGTTCGGCTTCAGAGGGCAGCTCCATCAGGCCCTCGCTGGCTTCGGAGAGCGCCAGCTCCGATTCGGCGCAGAGCATGCCGTTGGACGTCTGACCCCGCACCTCGGTGCGTCGGATTTCCATACCTCCGGGCAGGCTGGCACCGGGCCGTGCCAGCGGTGCCCTGAGGCCAACCCGGACGTTGGGCGCCCCGCAGACCACATCCAGGGTTTCCCGGCCATCCCAGACCCGGCAGAGGCTCAGCTTGTCCGCCTCTGGATGGGGTTCAACCGCCGTCACTTCCCCGACAACGACCCCCTCGAAGGCGCCGGCAACCGGCTCAACCTCATCCACTTCCAGGCCGGCCATGGTGATGGCCTCAACCAGTTCGTTGCTGCTCATGCGGGGATTGACCCATTCCCGCAACCACTGTTCGCTGAACTTCATCGGTCTGAATCCTGTTTATTCCAATCGGGCTTCAACGGAACTGGCGCAGGAAGCGCAGATCATTCTCAAAGAACTGGCGCAGATCGGTCACGCCATAGCGCAGCATCGCCAGGCGCTCCACGCCCAGGCCGAAGGCAAATCCGGACCACTGTTCCGGGTCCACGCCACAGTTCTCGAATACCCTGGGATGCACCACACCGCAGCCCATGACCTCCAGCCACTTGGTGCTGCCGTCCGCTTCCCGGCCCCATTCAATGTCCACCTCGGCGGAAGGTTCCGTGAAGGGGAAATAGGAGGGACGGAAACGCACCGCCAGGTCCTCTTCAAAGAACGCCCGCAGGAACGCCTCGATGGTGCTCTTGAGATCCGCGAAACTGGCGTGGCGATCCACCAGAAGCCCTTCCACCTGATGGAACATGGGCGTGTGGGTGAGATCCGAGTCACAGCGGTAGACACGCCCCGGGCAGATCATACGGAACGGCGGCTCGCCATTCTCCATGGTACGGATCTGTACCGGCGACGTATGGGTTCTCAGCACCGTGCCCGGATTGAAGTAGAAGGTGTCGTGCATGGCTCTGGCCGGGTGGTGCTCGGGAATGTTCAGAGCCTCGAAGTTATGGTGGTCGTCCTCGATCTCAGGACCTTCCGCCACCTCATAACCGGCACCACCGAAAATGGCCTCTATACGGCGCAGCGTGCGCGTCACCGGATGCAGACCACCCGCATCACGCCCGCGCC
Source organism: uncultured Halovibrio sp. (assembly GCF_913056445.1). Taxonomy (NCBI): domain Bacteria; kingdom Pseudomonadati; phylum Pseudomonadota; class Gammaproteobacteria; order Oceanospirillales; family Halomonadaceae; genus Halovibrio; species uncultured Halovibrio sp. The sequence goes on along the minus strand of NZ_CAJXMA010000078.1, from coordinate 6,917 downwards.
CCGGCAGGGTCACGTCGATGGATTCGGAAGCAAGCCGGGCCTCCATGGCCTCCGCTTCGAGCCGTTCCTTCTTTTCGGCAATAGCGTTCTGGACCTGCTCCTTGGCCTGGTTGATGCGCTGACCCGCCGCCGGGCGCTCCTCGGCGCTGAGCTGGCCCAGTGTCTTGAGCAGGGCCGTGAGATGCCCCTTCTTGCCCAGGTAGTCAACGCGGACCTGTTCAAGCTGCTTCAGGTCCGTACTCGCCTCAACCGCGTTCAGCCCCTGCTTGAGCAGGGATTCCAGGTTCTCCATGCAACGGACTCCAAAAAAATAGGGGAAGAGCGTGCTCTTCCCCTACTGATCCAGGTTGGGCCCTGACGGGCCGGTTTTCAGCGGACGATGAAGAGCTCAGGCCGCCAGTGCGGTCTTGGCCTTTTCCACCACTGCCGAAAACGCCTGCTTTTCATTCATCGCCAGATCCGCCAGGACCTTGCGATCAATCTCGACGTTGGCCTTCTTGAGACCCGCGATCAGGCGGCTGTAGGACAGCCCATTGGCGCGCGCGCCGGCATTGATACGGGCGATCCACAGCGCACGGAACTGACGCTTGCGCTGCTTGCGGTCGCGATAGGCGTACTGCTTCGCCTTGATGACCGCCTGTTTCGCAACACGATAGACACGGCTCCGGGCACCGTAGTAGCCCTTAGCCTGCTTCATAACCTTTTTGTGACGACGGCGTGCCACCACACCACGTTTAACGCGAGGCATAATCCAATCCTTTTATCTACTGACCTGAAACGGTTTACTGACGAAGCATGCGACGGATATGAACCTCGTCGCTCTTGTTCACCTGAGTCGTACCACGAAGCTGACGCTTCCGCTTGGGACTCTTCTTGGTCAGGATATGACTGGTATGCGACTGCTTGCGCTTGAAGCCGTTGGCCGTCTTCTTGAAGCGCTTGGCCGCCCCGCTGTTGGTTTTCATCTTGGGCATTTCAACTACTCCGCATTCGGTATCAGATAATGATGGATGACGGCTCGCAGAGAGGCCGTCATTTCTTCTTCCGGGGGGCAACCACCATGGTCATCTGACGACCTTCCATCTTGGGCCGCTGCTCAACCTGAGCCAGCTCCTCGATGTCGGATTCCACACGCTGCATAAGCTGCATGCCGATTTCCTGGTGGGCCATCTCACGTCCGCGGAAGCGGATGGTGACCTTGCCTTTGTCCCCCTGCTCAAGGAAACGTATCAGGTTGCGCAGTTTGACCTGATAATCCCCTTCTTCAGTTCCAGGCCGGAATTTGACTTCCTTGATCTGGATCTGTTTCTGCTTCTTCTTGGCGGCTGCCCGGGCTTTCTTCTCCTCGAACAGCTTCTTGCCATAATCCATGATCCTGCAGACCACGGGGTCCGCGTCTGAGGCCATCTGGACCAGATCCAGCTCCACCTCCGCGGCTTTTTCGAGCGCCTCTTCAAGAGGCACGATACCCACTTGATTGCCTTCTGAATCGATCAGGCGAACTTCGGATGCATCGATGTTCTCGTTGATCGGTGGACGCTGGTTGCGCCCACCACGCGGGTTCGACTTTTTGATAGTTAGGTCTCCGTTTCGACTCTGCCCTTGCGTTTGGATTCCGTCTCCAGACGGCCCTGGAGCTCCTCCAGAGTCATGGTACCCAGATCCTCGCCAGTGCGGGTCCGGACAGCCACCTCGCCTTTCTCGACTTCCTGATCGCCAACCACGACCAGGTAGGGTACCTTGTCAATCGTGTGCTCGCGAATTTTAAAGCCGATTTTCTCGTTTCTCAAGTCAGCATGGGCGCGAAAGCCCGATTCCTCAAGCTTCAGCGCCAGATTGCTGGCGTAATCGGCCTGATTGTCCGTGATATTCAGAACCGCCACCTGCAGCGGAGCCAGCCAGAGCGGGAATGCCCCCTCATATTCCTCGATCAGGATCCCGATGAAACGCTCGAACGACCCGAGGATGGCTCGATGGAGCATCACCGGCGTCTGACGCCCCTGCTCCTGGTCCCTGGGCACGTACTCGGCACCCAGACGGCCCGGCATGGCAAAGTCCACCTGAATGGTGCCGCACTGCCAGACGCGCTCCAGACAGTCCTTCAGTGAGAATTCGATCTTGGGCCCGTAGAAGGCGCCCTCGCCGGGGAGCAGCTCCCACTCAACGCCTTCATTGTTGAGCGCTTCCTCCAGCGCTTTCTCGGACTTGTCCCAGATTTCATCCGAACCGACCCGCTTTTCCGGGCGGGTGGAGAGCTTATACTGAATCTCCTGGAAACCGAAGTCCTGATAGACCTCGTGCAGCAGGTCCATGAACGCCGCCACCTCACTCTGGATCTGGGATTCCTCACAGAAGATGTGGGCGTCATCCTGGGTAAAACCACGCACCCGCATCAGCCCATGAAGCGCGCCGGATGCCTCGTTCCGGTGACAGGAGCCAAACTCGGACAGCCTCAGCGGCAGGTCCTTGTAGCTCTTCAGGCCCTGATTGAACACCTGCACATGGCAGGGGCAGTTCATGGGCTTGATCGCGTAGTCGTACTTCTCGGACTCGGTGGTGAACATGTCGTCCTGGAACTTCTCCCAGTGACCGGACTGCTCCCAGAGCGTGCGCGATACGATCTGCGGCGTACGGATTTCCTGGTAACCGTGCTTCCGCAGCTTGGCCCGAAGGTACTGCTCAATCTGCTGATAGACCGTCCACCCCTTGGGGTGCCAGAACACCATACCAGGTGCCTCTTCCTGCATGTGGAAGAGGGACAGCTTCTTGCCCACCTTGCGGTGATCGCGCTTTTCCGCTTCCTCCACACGCTTGAGGTAGGCCTTAAGCTGCTTCTTGTCCGGCCAGGCGGTGCCGTAGATCCGCTGCAACTGCTCGTTGTCAGTATCACCCCGCCAGTAGGCTCCGGCAACCCGGGTCAGCTTGAACGCTCCGAGACGGCCTGTGCTGGGCACGTGCGGACCACGGCACAGGTCGATGAACTCGCCCTGCTTGTAGAAGGAGAGCTGCTCCTCGCCCGGAATGTCGTCGATGATCCGGACCTTGTACTCCTCTCCCATGCGGTCAAAGAGCTCCTTCGCGCTTTCCCGGTCCATGAACGACAGCTCAATGGGGAAGTCCTGCTTCGCGAGCTCCTCCATCCGCTTTTCGATCTTTTCGAGATCGTCCGGCGTGAAGGGGCGGTCATACCTGAAGTCGTAGTAGAAGCCGTTTTCCACCACGGGACCGATGGTTACCTGGGCGTCCGGGAAGAGTTCCTTAACCGCCTGCGCCATCAGGTGAGCCGTGGAGTGGCGGATCACCTCAATGCCCTCCTGGTCACGGTCCGTCACAATCGCCACTTCCGCATCATCGTCGATGGTATAGCCGGTATCCACCAGCCGGCCATCAACCTTGCCTACCACGGCGGCTTTGGCCAGACCAGTACCGATGCTGCGGGCCACTTCCTCGACGGTAACGGGGTGGTCGAAAGTGCGCTGACTGCCGTCCGGCAGGGTAATCACGGGCATAAACAGGCTCCTGTCAGTGGTGATCCCCACGAAAGATCACATGAATGTTGGTAAACGGAGAATTCTAACAACGGAAAAGCCGCACGGCCATCCGGATTCACCACGAATCCGGCGGCACGTGCGGCCCTTGCCTGCGTAGAACCGTTCTATTGCGGGCCGTTGCCTGCTTTCGCCGCAATCTTTTCCGGCTTGAGCAGGAACCGCGCCAGAGCCGGCATCAGCCAGATGGCGCCGACCATATTCCAGAGGAACATGAAGGTCAGCAGCAGGCCCATGTCCGCCTGGAACTTGATCGGCGACAGCATCCAGGTGAACACGCCCAGCGCCAGTGTGATGCCCGTGAAGGCTACGGCCTTGCCGGTGCTGCGCAGCGTCTCGAAGTAGGCCTCCTGCAGCGGATAGCCTGCTTTCAGGAAGCGCTCCAGCTTGCTGAACATATAGATACCGTAGTCCACACCAATGCCCACGCCCAGCGCGATGACCGGCAGCGTGGCGACCTTGATGCCAATGCCGGCCTGGGCCATGAGGGCTTCGGCGATGATCGAGGTCAGGCCCAGCGGCAGGATGACACAGAGCACGGCCCGCACGGAGCGGAAGCTGATCAGGCAAAGCAGCGAGACCACACCGTAGACGGCCAGAAGCATCTTGTTCTTGGCACTGGCAATCACCTCGTTGGTGGCAGCCTCAACACCAGCATTGCCCGCACCCAGCAGGAAACGGTGCCGTTCGTTGTTGTACTCATCCGCAAAGTCCTCCACCTCGTCGGTCACGCGGCGCAGGGTCTCCGCCTTGTGATCGTCGAGATAGGCCACCAGCGGCGTCAGGCTGCAATCGGTGTTGATCATGCCACTCGGCGCCTGCCGGATGGAGGCATTGATGATGGTCTGGTTCCGGGATATCTCGTACCAGTTCCAGTTGCCCTCATTGAGCGCCCGGGTCACGATCTTGGAAACATCCGCCAGCGAGCCGGTCGACTCCACCCCTTCGGTGTTCGCCAGCCGCCACTGGAGCCGGTCCAGGGAACGCAGCACCGGATACTCGGTACAGGTCTCGCTGGGTGTCTCAACCATGACCACCAGCACGTCCGCGGACTGGCTGTAATTGTCCACAATGAAGCGGTTGTCCTGGTTGTACTGGCTGTCAGGCCGCAGTTCGGGGGCGCCCTGGTCCAGGTCCCCGACCTTGAGATCCTGCTTGTAGTACATGGCGACTCCAAAGCCCACCACTGCGATCAGCAGTGAAACCGGCGCCACGCCCGGATGGGCGAAGTAGGACATGAGACGCCACTTGCGGTCCGCCCCACCCTCGTGGTTCTGCACATGCTTGACGCCACCCTTGGTGATCCCGATGTAGGACATGATCACCGGATGCAGGACCAGGTTGGTGATGATGATCACCGCCACCCCGATGCCGGCCGCCACAGCCAGATCCCGGATCACGTCGATCTCGATGAACAGCAGCGTCAGGAAACCGAAGGCGTCGCTCACCAGTGCCACGATCCCCGGGATGTAAAGGGATCGGAATGCCAGACGGGCGCTGGTCAGCGGGTCAAAACCCTTGGCCGCCTCCAGCGCCATGGCATTGACCACCTGCACCCCGTGACTGATCCCGATGGCAAACACCAGGAATGGCACCAGGACCGAGTAGGGATCCAGGCCATAGCCGAGCAGGCGCAGAATGCCCATCTGCCAGAAAACCGCGATGATGGAGACGATCACCGGCACCACGGTTCCGGCGATGCAGCGCGAATACCAGAACAGGAACACCGTCGTCAGCACAATGGTGATCAGCGCGAACAGCGCGACGGACTCGATACCCTCAATCAGGTCGCCAACCAGTTTGGCGAAGCCGACAATGTGGATGTCGACGCTGGGGTTCTGTTCCTCAAACTGCTGGCGGATCTTCTCCTCCAGCTGGCGTGAGAAATTCCGGTAATCGATGGGTTCGCCCGTTTCCGGGTTGCGCTCAAGCAGTGGCGCGTAGATGATCGAGGACTCGAAATCATCCGCTACCAGTGACCCGATGGTGCTGGAGCGCAGGACGTTGTCCCGCAGTTGGTCCAGCGACTCCTCGGAGCCGTTATAGTCGTCCGGTATGACGGTACCGCCCTGGAACCCCTCCTCGGTCACCTCCTGCCACCGGACGTTGGGCGTCCAGAGCGATTTCAGGCCGGAGCGATTGACGCCATTGAGATAGAAGACCTCGTCCGTGATCTTCTCCAGGGTCTCCATGTACTCCTTTTCGAAGATGGTGCCGTCCTCGTTCTCAACGGCAATCCGCACGAAGTTACCGAGATTCGAGAGATCCTCCCGGTGCTCCATCATATTGACGATGTAGGGATGCTCCAGCGGTATGAGCCGCTCGAAGCTGGCATCGGGCTGGATCTTCACCGCGTTGTAGCCGAGAAACAGGGTCAGCGCGAGAAAGACGATCAGGATGATCGGCCTGCTATTGAAAATCAGCCGCTCGATCATGGGCTCAGCGCCCGCGGACGGAGCGCGTCGCTCGCCGTCGGAGTTCCAGTTAGACATTCAGTAAATCCTCAAACCGTTTTGCTGGGGTACTGCTGCGGTTCAGTTGCGTTCGGGCGTCGGCGGGTCCGTTTCCTGACCCTTGCCGCGGCGGTCCGTACGGACCGCGCCGCGCTCACCCACCAGCACCAGGCCGTCATCGGGAATCAGTGTCACGCCCACATAGGAGTGCCGGGCCGGACGGACGTACTCGGAAAAGCTCTTCCCCCCGTCATCGCTGTAAACGACAGCGCCGTCGTTGGCCACAATGACCACTTCGCCACTGTCATTCACATCACCGGCATTGAGCGTGCGGTCACTGTCTGAATCCACGGACGTCCACTCCTCGCCGTTCTCGGAACGGTAGATGTTGCCGCGGAGGCCGTAGGCGAGCACGCCACCATCACCGGTGCCGACAACACCGAAGAAGGAGCCGGGATAACCGGGTTCAATGGTTTCCCAGCTGCTGCCATCATCGGTTGATCGATAGACGAAGCCGGATTCGCCGGCAATATAGAGGTCATCGCCCTCAACCTGTGTAATCTCGTTGAGGTGGAAGCGGCTTGGGTTATCAATACGCCCGGAAAGGGGCTGCCAGGTCTCACCGCCGTCCTGGGTCCGATAGATGAGGTTATAGGCGCCAATGGCGATACCATACTCAGCGTCCCGGAACCAGACGTCCAGCATCGGCTGCCAGGGACCGAACCGGTCCAGATCCTCCTGGAGGATGTCGCGCGTATAGACCAGGTCATCCAGCTCCCACTCCAGATCCGAGATCCGGTCCTCATCCTCGGCGGCCTTAATCTCCGCCTCCTTGGACTCGATCCGCTCCTCATACTGGGACACCAGCATCGGGATGCCCTCGCGCCCGTCAAACTGGTGATTCCAGATCTCGCCA
>NZ_CAJXMA010000077.1:0-12747 GCF_913056445.1 uncultured Halovibrio sp. | reverse complement strand
CCGTTTCCGGGATGGCCTGGAGCATGCGCGCCAGCGGCAACGGTTCACCAATCACGCCGGTTGAAAACGGCAGAACCTGTTCCGCACCGACGCCGGCGGCCTCCGCAACTGCCCGACAGCAGGCACGGGCATCCGAGAGGCCCTGCTCACCGGTGCCCGCATTGGCGTTGCCAGTGTTGATCAGCAGATAGCGGGGCCGGCCCGCCGCCAGCGCCTGCTCAGCCACGAGCACCGGCGCCGCGCGGAACGCATTGCGGGTGAAGACGGCACCAGCGGCGCTGCCCTCAGCCAGTTCCATCAGCACCAGGTCGTCACTGCCGGATTTCTTGATGGCCGCATCCGCGGTGCCCAGGCGCACGCCCGGCACCGCGTGGAATTCAGGAAGAGGTGCGGGATTGACCGCCATAACGCTTATTCCGCCTTGCCGTGACAGTGCTTGTATTTCTTGCCGGAGCCGCAGAAGCAGGGCTCATTACGGCCGATCTTGCGGTTATCGCGAACGAACGGCTGCTGGCCAACGCCGGCACTGTCCTCATCACTGTCACCCTGGCCGTCACCACCCTCGCCATCATCCGCGCGGGCGGCGGCCTGGCCGCTGGCCTCGTCATGACGGGCCTGCGCCCGCGCCAGTTCCTGCTGCAGCTCCTCACGCCGCTTGCGCTCCATCTCATCCAGCTCTTCCTGACGCTGGACGCGCACGCGTGAGATCACCCGCACGACGTCAAACTTGATGGACTCCAGCATGTTCTGGAAGAGGTTGAACGCCTCGCGCTTGTACTCCTGCTTGGGATTGCGCTGCGCGTAACCACGCAGATGGATGCCCCGGCGCAGATGGTCCATGTTGGCCAGATGCTCCTTCCAGAGGGTATCCAGCGTCTGCAGGAACACCTGCTTCTCGAACCGGCGCATGGTCTCAGCGCCGACCACCTCTTCCTTCTCCTGATAGACACGGATGTGCTCTTCGAGGATCCGCTGGCGCAGCTTCTCCTCGTACATGCCTTCTTCCTCAAGCCAGTCGCGTACCGGCAGCTGCAGGCCCAGTTCGCTCTCAAGCTGCTGCTCCAGGCCGGGAATATCCCACTGCTCGGGCATGCTCTGGGGCGGGATGTGCTGGCTGATGACCGAGTCGACCACATCCTCGCGTACCTGCTGGATGAGCCCGGAGATGTCCTCGGATTCCATCACCTCATTGCGCTGCTCATAGACCACGCGGCGCTGGTCGTTGGCCACGTCGTCGTATTCCAGCAGCTGCTTGCGCACGTCAAAGTTGCGCCCTTCGACCTTACGCTGGGCCTTCTCAATGGAGTTGGTGACCATGCGATGCTCGATGGCCTCGCCCTTCTGCATGCCCAGTGCCTGCATCAGGTTCTTGACCCGATCCGGCGCGAAGATACGCATCAGGTCGTCCTCCAGGGAGAGGAAGAACCGGGAAGAGCCCGGATCGCCCTGGCGACCGGCACGGCCACGCAGCTGGTTGTCGATCCGGCGGGACTCATGGCGCTCGGTACCGATGATGTGCAGACCACCGGCCTCCACCACGGCATCATGGCGCCGCTGCCAGTCCTGTTTCAGGGCCTCGATATCAGCCTCGGAGGTGTTCTCGCCGAGATCGGCCAGTTCCGCGTCCAGGTTGCCACCCAGCACAATGTCGGTACCACGGCCCGCCATGTTGGTGGCAATGGTGACGGTGCCGGGCTTACCCGCCTGGGCGATGACATGGGCCTCTTTTTCGTGCTGCTTGGCGTTGAGCACGTTATGGGGGATACCCGCCTCATTCAGCAGCTTCGACATCACCTCGGAGGTGTCGATGGAGGCCGTACCCACGAGCACCGGGCGCCCGGCTGAGACCTCATCCCGGATCTCATCAATGATCGCCTGGTATTTCTCTTCCTTGGTCAGATAGATCAGGTCATTGTAGTCCGTGCGGTTGACCGGCTTGTTGGTGGGGATGCAGACCACATCCAGGCCGTAGATCTGGTTGAATTCGAACGCCTCTGTATCCGCCGTACCAGTCATGCCGGCCAGCTTGTCGTAGAGACGGAAGAAGTTCTGGAAGGTGGTCGAGGCCAGCGTCTGGCTCTCGGCCTTGATCTCGACGCCTTCCTTGGCTTCCACCGCCTGGTGGAGCCCCTCACTCCAGCGCCGGCCGGGCATGGTGCGGCCAGTATGCTCGTCCACGATGACCACCTGCCCTTCATTGATGATGTAATCCACATTGCGGTGGAACAGGTGGTGGGCCCGCAGCCCGGAGTGGATGTGATGCAGCAGGCTCAGGTTGGCCGCCGAATAGAGGCTGGAATCCTCCTCCAGCAGCCCGGCCTCGCGCAGCAGGGCTTCCACTTTCTCGTGGCCCTTCTCCGTCAGTTCCACGGAACGGGATTTCTCATCAATGGTGAAGTCGCCGTCCGGCTCCTCCTCGGCATCCTCGGAGGATTTCTCGAGGTGGGGGACCAGTTCGTTCACCCGGCGGTAGATGTCCGTGTCGCTTTCCGCCGCGCCGGAAATGATCAACGGCGTACGGGCCTCGTCGATCAGGATGGAGTCCACTTCGTCCACAATGGCGTAATGGAGCCCACGCTGGACCTTGTCCTCCAGGCTGAACGCCATATTGTCGCGCAGGTAGTCGAAGCCGAACTCGTTGTTGGTGCCGTAGATGACATCACAGGCATAGGCGGCGCGTTTGTCCTCCGAGGGCTGTCCGGAGTTGATCACGCCCACACTCAGCCCGAGGAAGTTGTACAGATGGCCCATCCAGGCCGCGTCACGCCGGGCCAGATAGTCGTTCACGGTGACCAGGTGAACACCGTTACCAGTCAGCGCGTTGAGGTAGATGGGTAGGGTCGCCACCAGCGTCTTGCCCTCACCGGTACGCATTTCCGCAATGCGCCCCTCGTGCAGAGTGATGCCCCCGATCAACTGGACATCGAAATGGCGAAGGCCGAGAACCCGGTCACTGGCCTCGCGCACCACCGCAAACGCTTCCGGCAGTATGTCCTCCAGTTCGGCGCCATTGCCGAGCTTCTCCCGGAGTTCACCGGTCTTGGCTTTGAGCGCCTCATCCGAGAGCGACCCGAGGCTCTCGCTGAACTGGTTGATCTGATCAACCAGCTTCTGCATGCGCTTGATTTCACGGGCGTTCTTACTTCCGAAAAGACGGGTGGCCAGCTGTGAGAACATAATCCTGATTCGTTTCCCTATAAGCCCTGCCTGGACGGGCGCCGCGAAAGGGACAGGGCGGAACAGATGGAGTCGGCGCTGTCGAACACAATAAGGCACTGCATTCTAACGCCAATTAACTCGGAGGGAAAAGCAGTGGCCGGGGATGGCCCGGCCAGGGGAGTCACATGAAGTCCGTGGGGTTCTTTCGGGTACCGTCCTTAACCACCTCGAAATGCACATGCGGTCCGGTGGAGCGGCCCGTTGATCCCATCAGGGCGATTTTCTGGCCCTTCTCGACGATGTCGCCTTTTTCGACCAGCAGCTTCTTGGCATGGGCATAACGGGTCTGATAACCGTCACCATGGTCGATCTCAACGATGTAACCGTAGCCCCCCTTCTTGTGGGCCTCTGTCACAACACCGGCCCCGACCGAGATGACATCCCCGCCTTCACGGCCGGCAATATCCACCCCGGTGTGCCAGGCCCGACGGCCATTGAAGGGATCGGTACGATAACCATAGGGTGATGAGGTCCACCCCCAGGTCACCGGCCTGCCGTCCACTTCACGCTGACTCTTGAGCTCGCGATTGGCAATCAAACGGTCCAGGAGTGTCAGCTGCTTCTCGCGGGAGCTCAGTCGGCTTTCAAGGGCGCTGATCTGGTGTTCAAGCGCCGTGGTGGTCTGGCTTTCGCCCGCCATTTCGGGTTCCGGTCCCCCCATCGCAGGGCGGGACTCAAAGTCGAATTCCTCGCCGGAAAGATCCGCGGACGCCATCAGGTTCTGACCCAGGGCATCCACCCGCAGGACGCGGGCCTGCAGCTCCCCTACACGCCGTGTCAGCGCTGAGATCTCGCTCTCGGCTCTGGACTCGATCCGGTCCAGTTCCGCATGGGTCTCGTCCAGCCGCTCTTTCCAGCGCTCGACCATGTGACTTTCCGCAACGGTGCCTGTGGCGCCGGACTGGACCGCCAGCTGGTAACCACCCCAGCCAGCCCCGGCCATCATCAGTGCCAGGCTGGCACCCGCTGCGAACAGCGTACTGCGCCCCGGGGAAAATACCCGGGCTCTGCCGTGATGGCGGCCTACAAAAAGTATGTTCATAGGTTCAACCGAACTCTCTGTCTTGCGACTCTGTGTTCTGAGACCCTGCAGCATCCCCGACCGGTCATTGATCGTAGGACGGATGCCGAGCATACTCCAAGTGGGAGTCTAACGGAATCTTAACTGTGAGACAGGTCGCGGAAAGGTTCCGTTACAATTTTAAGGTATTACCCCTCTGCAGGTAGCGCTGATGCCCCGGGAAAACCGTCCCTCTCACCCCCTCGACAGTGGCTCGGAAGGCCCGCTCAGCCGGCTTCTCAGACAGGCCGAACAGCACCGGCGTGTAGAAACCGTCATCCTCGAAGCACTGCCCGGTAACCTGGCCGAATGCTGCCGTTTCGGTGGCTATGCCAATGGTGAACTGACACTTCTGGTCCCAGACAGTACCCGCGCCAGCCAGGTCCGTTTCCAGCAGCGACGCATTGTCCAGAACCTGCGGCAGGATGAGCGCTTCAGTCAGGTCTGGCGTGTCCGCGCACGGGTCCAGCCCTGGCATGACCCACGCCCGCGAACGGCAAGGGAACGACCGGAAATGACGGCGGAGAATGCCGAGTTGCTCAGGGAAGTAGCGGAGGAAACGGAGGACAGCGGCCTCAGCGGGGTACTGAGACGCCTGTCCTCGCATGCCCGGAAGGGCCAGTAGCCGGATCAGCCCGTTGCGGCCAGACTCGGCTTGAAGTAGGAGATAGGGGCTTTGGCCTCATCGTCGAAGGTCACGACTTCCCACGCATCCTCTTCCGCAATGAGCTTGCGGAGAAGCTTGTTGTTCAGGTCGTGGCCCGATTTGAAGCCTCGGAACTCACCGATCAGACTGCTGCCCATCAGATAGAGGTCCCCAATAGCATCGAGCATCTTGTGACGGACGAACTCATCGTCGTAGCGCAGACCGTCCTCGTTCAGGATGCGGTAGTCATCCACCACGATGGCGTTATCCACACTGCCACCCAGAGCCAGATTCATGGAACGCAGTGCTTCGATGTCGCGCATGAAGCCAAAGGTCCGCGCCCTGCTCACTTCCTTGACGAAGGACGTGCTTGAGAAATCAACCGTGGCATTCTGGTTACGGCCTTCGAACACCGGGTGATTGAACTCAATGGTGAAGCTCACCTTGAAACCGTCGAAAGGCGTGAACGTAGCCCACTTGCCTTCTTCCTCAACGGTGATCTCACGCTTGATGCGGGTGAACTTCTTGGGCGCTTCCTGCTCGGCGATGCCAGCGGACTGCAGCAGGAACACAAAGGGCCCCGCGCTGCCGTCCATGATCGGCACTCCCGCCGCACTCAGCTCCACATAGCAGTTATCGAGCCCCAGACCGGCCATAGCCGACATCAGGTGCTCCACTGTCGCAACACGGACCCCATCCTTAACCAGGGTGGTGGAAAGCATGGTCTCGCCGACGTATTCGGCCCTCGCTTCCACCTCCACGACCGGATCCAGATCCACACGCCGGAATACGATGCCCGTATCCACCGGCGCCGGTTTCAGTGTCAGAAACACTTTCTCGCCGGAATGGAGCCCGACGCCGGTGGCTCTGATGGTGTTCTTCAGGGTGCGTTGTCTGATCATGATGTCATTGTTCCGTCATGGAAACGGCTTAAACTGGAAGCCGTAATTTTGCGCATACTGTAACAGATGGCGTGTCTGGACGCCATTTGTACAGTCTGTGGAAAACCGAGACATTGGCTTCAGTGACGCACAATGCCCCGGGATCCCCACGGCTTTCAGTCCGCCTGTCGACGCAGGAATGCCGGGATGTCGAGGTAGTCGACATTGGTATCCTGCTCACCCTGGCTGTCCTGATCCACGGCCGCATTCCCCTCGCTGGCCACTGCACGCCGGCGCAGTACCGCCGGGCGATCCAGCTGGTTGTAGTCGGTCTTGCCGTCCATGCTGCGGGTATTGTCCACCACCTTCTGCGGCGAATCCCCTTCGGCATTGAGCCCGGTTGCGACCACGGTCACCTTCAACTCGTTCTCCATTTCCGGATCGATCACCGTACCGACCACAACGGTAGCGGATTCGGAGGCGAATTCGCGCACGATGTCACCGACCTCGCTGAACTCGCCGAGGTTCAGGTCCATGCCAGCCGTGATGTTCACCAGGATGCCACGTGCGCCCTGCAGGTTGATGTCGTCCAGCAGCGGGCTGCGGATGGCACCTTCGGCCGCCTCGCGGGCACGTTCGTCACCAGTGGCCCGGGCAGTGCCCATCATGGCGTTGCCCATCTCTGACATGACCGTCTTCACGTCCGCAAAGTCGACGTTGATCATGCCGTTGCGGGTGATCAGATCGGCGATGCCCTGAACGGCACCCAACAGCACGTCGTTGGCCGAGGCGAAGGCATCCAGCAGGCTGGTGTTCTTGCCCATCACCGTCAGCAGTTTCTCATTGGGGATCGTGATCAGCGAATCCACGGTATCCTCAAGCGCCTTGAGGCCAGCATCGGCCACTTTCATGCGTTTGCCGCCCTCGAAGCCGAACGGCTTGGTGACCACAGCCACGGTCAGGATGCCCATCTCGCGGGCCACCTCGGCCACGATGGGCGCAGCCCCTGTGCCGGTGCCGCCACCCATGCCGGCAGTGATGAAAACCATGTCCGAACCCTTCAGGGCCTCGGCAATGCGGTCGCGGTCCTCCATCGCGGACTGCCGCCCGATCTCCGGGTTCGCCCCGGCGCCCAGGCCCTTGGTGATATTGCCACCCAGCTGGATCAGGGACTTGCTGTCCAGATCCTTCAGTGCCTGGGCATCCGTGTTGGCGCACAGGAACTCAACGCCCTCGACTTCGCTTGACAGCATATGGCGGACGGCGTTGCCGCCACCCCCGCCAACACCGACAACCTTGATCACTGCGCTCTGCTCTACGTTGTCTACCAGTTCAAACATTCCCCTTCTCCTTCCTTCTATCCAGCGGCTTGTGCCGCTTTATTTGGATTCATTGAAAACCGATTCAGAAATTCCCGGTGAACCACTGCTTGATCCGTGCCAGGAGTGAATCTCCCGCAGCCGGAGAGGGACCGCCCCCGCGTCCCTTCTCCGCCTGCCGGAAGCCGTACATCAGCAGCCCCGCGCCAGTGGCGTACACCGGGGTGCCGATCACATCGCTCATGCCCGTCACGCCCGACGGTATCGCCAGGCGCACGGGCGCATGAAAGATCTCTTCCGCCAGTTCGACCGCGCCTTCCATCATGGAAGAGCCGCCGGTCACCACGATTCCCGCCGGAATCAGATCCTCGAACCCGCTGCGCCGCAGCTCGGACTGGACCAGGGTGAAGAGCTCCTCATAACGGGGCTCGACCACCTCCGCCAGCGCTGCCCGGGACAGATCCCGGGGCGCACGGTCACCAACGCCGGGTACCTTAATGGTTTCCTCGGCGCCGGCCAGCTGCGTCAGGGCGCAGGCGTAACGGGTCTTGATCTCTTCGGCGTTCTGCGTGGGCGTGCGCAGTGCCATGGCGATGTCATTGGTCACCTGGTCGCCGGCAATGGGGATCACCGCCGTATGCCGGATGGCCCCACCGGTGAAGATGGCGATGTCGGTGGTGCCACCGCCGATGTCCACCATGCACACGCCCAGCTCGCGTTCGTCGTCCGTCAGCACCGAATAGCTCGATGCCAGCTGCTCCAGGATGATGTCGTCCACATCCAGGCCGCAGCGACGCACACACTTGTCGATGTTCTGGACCGCGTTCACCGCGCAGGTCACCAGGTGGACCTTGGCCTCAAGCCGCACGCCCGACATGCCCAGGGGCTCCTTGATGCCCTCCTGGTTATCGATCACGAACTCCTGGGGCAGGATGTGCAGCACCTTCTGGTCCGCCGGGATCGCCACCGCCTGGGCGGCATCAATGACCCGGTCGATATCGGCCTGGGTCACTTCGCGGTCACGGATGGCGACAATGCCATGGGAGTTCATGCTGCGGATGTGGCTCCCGGCGATACCGGCATACACGGAATGGATCCGGCAGCCGGCCATCAGCTCCGCTTCCTCAACCGCACGCTGGATCGCCTGGACAGTGGTCTCGATATTGACCACCACCCCGCGCTTGAGGCCGCGCGACGGATGCGAGCCAATGCCGGCAACCTCGATGGAACCGTCCGGATTCTGCTTGCCGACCAGCGCCACCACCTTGGAGGTGCCGATATCAAGCCCGACGATCATGTTCTCTGTGTCTGCCGATGACATAATCTGAGTCCCGTGATTCAAGAATCTCTCCAGCGCACAGCAACCCCGTTGCCATAGCGCGCATCCACCCCGGTGATATCCGCCGCCACAGGCGACAGCCGGGATTCGTAAACCGTCATGAACCGTTCAAAGCGCTCCCGAACCCGGTCCCGGCCCAGTGAGACGCTTATGCCGTTGTCCAGAAGCAGCGTCCAGGCGCCCCTGGGCTCCAGGCTGACGCTTTCAAGCCCCAGCCCCAGCGCAGCCAGCTCACCGCGGAAGGCCCGGGCCCGCTCCAGCACCTCGTCCGCACGCCCCGCCGGTCCATTGAGCCGGGGCAGGTCCAGGGCCGCCGGCGCCGCAGGCCGGAATACCGTACCCTCGCCGCTGATCAGCGCCTGCCCGTTCCACAGCGCCACGGGTTCATGCTCACGCACACTGACCGTCAGGGTGCCGGGCCATTCGCGCCCAACGGCCGCACTCTCAACCCAGGGCAGCATCTCGAGCTGGGCCTTCACCCGGGACAGGTCGGTGGCGAAATAGCTCGTCCCGATGAACGGCTCCAGATGATTCTGCAGCGCCGGCTCCGTTACCCGCGTCAGCTCGCCCTGCACCTGGACGCGGTTGAAGTCCTGATCGAGGAACTGGACCCCCTGTCCAACAGCCCAGGGCAGCATCGCGGCGGTAACCGCCACCACCAGACCGAGCAAGACCTGACTCCAGGGCACTCGCCGTACAGCACCAGCCGCCATGCGCAGCGCCAGGCGCAACGCGGAGGGATCCTCCACCATGGGACTGGCGCCACGCTGGCGCGCAGTCTTGGCGCGTGTATCCCGGATCCGCAGTGGCGACAGAAGCCCGTTCATGCCCGCACCTCCAGTGTCTGTTCCAGGATCCGGACACAGAGTTCCCGGAACCCGATGCCGGCCGCCTCAGCGGCCATAGGCACCAGGCTGTGGTCGGTCATGCCGGGAATGGTGTTCACCTCCAGAAGCCAGAAATCGCCGGCGGCGTCCTGCATCACATCCACCCGGCCCCAGCCGCAGCCATCAATGACCCGGAAGGCCTCGAGCGACAGCTCCCGGATACGCTGCTCGTGGGCGCTGTCAAGGCCACTGGGCAGCATGTAATGGGTATCGTCCGAGAGGTACTTGGCCTCGAAATCGTAGAAGGTGTGGTCGGTGGCCAGCCCGATCACCGGCAGTGCCTGGTCGCCCAGAATACTGACGGTGTACTCGCCGCCTGTTATCCATTCCTCCACCAGCACCAGGGGGTCGAGCTCGCAGGCCTGGATATAGGCCTCCTTCAGTTCGGCAACCGTCCCCACCTTGCCGATACCGATGCTCGAGCCCTCACGCGCCGGTTTGACACCGAGCGGAGCACGCAGCTCACCCAGGATGGCCTCTGCCTCCCCGACCGAGCGCATGAGCCGGAAGGCCGGCGTGGGAAGGCCGGCGCCCGCGAACGCGTACTTGGTGCGCAGCTTGTCCATCCCCAGCGCCGAGGCCAGAACCCCACTGCCGGTATAGGGGACCCCCGCCTGATCCAGTATGGCCTGGGGGGTGCCGTCCTCTCCGCCACGACCGTGAAGGGCGATGAAACACCGGTCGAACTGCCCTTCCGCGGCCAGCTTGAGAATCGCGTTACCCTGCACATCCACGGCATGGGCATCCACGCCCGCCGCCTGCAGGGCGTCGGTCACCGCCTGCCCGCTCTTGAGCGAGACACTGCGCTCCGCCGAATCGCCACCCATCAGGACCGCAACCCGGCCCAGGGCCTGTGTCTGTTCTGCACTGACGCGGAACTCATCAGTGACCGTCATGATCACCTCCGCTTCCGGTCAGTCCGTTCGACGCCAGACGCGCCGAAAGGCCCCCGATGTCGCCGGCCCCCTGGGTGATAAGCAGATCGCCGGGCTGGAGCAGGTTCTCCAGCAGATCCTCGACCCGATCCGTGTCCTCCACGAACACCGGATCCAGCTGGCCCCGCTGGCGCATGCTCCGGCACAGGCTGCGGCTGTCCGCGCCGGGGATCGGCTGCTCACCCGCCGCGTAGACATCCAGCATCAGCAGCACATCCACGCTGGAGAGCACCCGCACGAAATCGTCATAGAGATCACTGGTCCGGCTGAAC
Source organism: uncultured Halovibrio sp. (assembly GCF_913056445.1). Taxonomy (NCBI): domain Bacteria; kingdom Pseudomonadati; phylum Pseudomonadota; class Gammaproteobacteria; order Oceanospirillales; family Halomonadaceae; genus Halovibrio; species uncultured Halovibrio sp. The sequence goes on along the minus strand of NZ_CAJXMA010000077.1, from coordinate 2,189 downwards.
CGGTGCGGCTGGTAGATCATGACCAGGCGACGACCGGGCCAGGCATCGCGCACACCCTGGATCACCGCCTCCACCTCACGTGGATGGTGCCCGTAGTCGTCCACCAGCGTGACCTCGCCCCCGGCTACCGGGTAGTCGCCGTAGACCTGGAAGCGACGCCCGACACCGGAGAAATGCTCCAGTGCCCTCAGAATATCCTCGTCCCCGACCCCCTCGTCCGTGGCCACGGCAATCGCCGCCATGGCGTTGAGGACGTTGTGCCGACCCGGCATGCGCAGGCGCACTTCCAGGTCCGAATAGCCATCGGGACGCAGCGCACGGAAACCGGTACTGAAACCGTCCGTGTTCACGTCCACCGCTCGATAGTCAGCGTCCTCGCTGAAACCGTAAGTGATCACGGCGCGCGAGATGCGTTCCGCCACTTCCCGCACCCGGGGATCATCACAGCACATGATGGCCACGCCGTAGAACGGCAGGCTGTGCAGGAACTCCACGAAGGTCTGCTTGAGCTTCTCGAAGTCACCGCCATAGGTGTGCATGTGATCCGCATCGATATTGGTGACCACGCTGATCACCGGCGTCAGATGCAGGAAAGAGGCATCGCTTTCATCGGCCTCGGCCACCAGGTAGCGCGAACGCCCCAGCTGGGCATTGGTACCGGCGCTGTTGAGCTTGCCACCGATCACGAAGGTCGGGTCCAGACCGCCCTCGCCCAGAATCGAGGCGATCAGGCTGGTTGTCGTGGTCTTGCCATGGGTACCGGCCACCGCAATGCCGTGGCGGTAACGCATGATCTCGGCCAGCATCTCCGCACGGGGTACCACAGGTACGCGGTTTTCCCGGGCCGTAACGACCTCCGGGTTGGATTCATCCACGGCACTGGAGACCACAACCACGTCCGCATCGGCACTGTTCTCCCCGCGGTGCCCGATGGCCACACGGATCCCAAGCTCTCCCAGGTGACGGGTCACGGCACTTTCACGGATATCGGAGCCGGTCACCTCATAGCCCTGGTTGTAGAGCACTTCCGCGATCCCGCTCATACCGGAACCGCCGATACCCACAAAGTGGATCCCGCGGATACGCCGCATCTCGGGCACGTCATGGACCATGGGGCTGGTATTACGCTCGGCCATGAGCCGCCTCCAGACAGTAATTGACAACACGTTCGGTGGCGTCCGGGACCGCCAGCTCGCGGGCCCGCTCCGCCATGGTGCGCAGCGCGTCCCGATCGTCATCGAGACGCTGGATTTCCCGCGCCAGACCCGCCGCATCCAGCTGGGACTGGGGCATCAGAAGGGCTGCACCTGCGTCGCTGAGATGGCGCGCGTTGACCGTCTGATGATCATCCACCGCATGCGGGAAAGGCACCAGCACGGACCCCACGCCTATACAGGCGAGCTCCGCCAGTGTCAGGGCGCCCGCCCGGCAGACCACCAGGTCGGCCCAGCCGTAGGCTTCCGCCATATCCCCGATAAAGGGCACCACGTCCGCCGACAGACCCGCGTCCGCATAGGCCTTGCGGGTGCTGTCCAGGTGATCCCGGCCGCACTGATGGCGGACTTCCGGCTGTTCACCGGTTGCCAGCGACGCCAGCGCCTCCGGCACCACTTCATTGATGGCGCGGGCACCACGGCTTCCCCCCAGGACCAGGAGCTTAAGCCGTTGCCCGCGCCCGATACGTTCAGCCGGGGCCGGAAGCCCCGTCAGGTCCTGGCGCACCGGGTTGCCCGTGCAGCGGGTCACGGTTCTGCTGCCATAGGCACCGGGAAACGCCTCCAAGGTGACTTCGGCCAGGTGGGAGAGCCACTGGTTGGTCATACCGGCAACCGCATTCTGTTCATGGATCACCAACGGCCGGCGCAGCAGCCAGGCCGCCAGACCACCCGGTCCGGCCGCGAAACCGCCCATACCCAGAACGCAGTCCGGGCGGAAGCGGCGGATCACCGCAACCGCCTGCCACAGCGCCCGCACCAGTTTCACTGGTGCCGCCAGACGCGTGAGGCCACCCTTGCCCCGCAGACCGGAGACCTCGATCAGGTACAGGGGGATGTCCCTGCCACCAATCAGATCGGCTTCCATGCCGCCACTGGAGCCGAGCCAGGCGACTTCATGGCCCTTTTCCCGGAGAGCTTCCGCAGTGGCCAGTGCCGGGAAAACGTGCCCGCCGGTACCGCCTGCCATGATCA
>NZ_CAJXMA010000076.1:0-12913 GCF_913056445.1 uncultured Halovibrio sp. | reverse complement strand
CCCAGCAACTCGCACAGACCCTGATCAGCTGCAACCTGTTCAACCGCCGCAGCAGTGGCGAGGACAGTGGCGTCTGGCTGGACGTGGCGGGATCGCTGGTGCGCGAGGGCGCGGACCTGCACTACAACGGCTGCAGTGTTCTGGACATGGCAAGGGTTGCGGGTGGTTATCTGGACGCGGCCGTTCTGGCCACCGACCAGCGACACGAGCAGGTGATGGCCAGCCTCATCAGCCAGGAAGCCGGAGCTGTGGGCGGTGACCTCCGTGGCAACCCCCTCGGCCGCAAGGCCGGCGAGCTGGTGATTGCCAACAACCTGCTGTTCCGGGAAATCCTGCAGCAGGCCCAGCCCTACCGGCAGCGCATGACAGGCGCCTGAAAGGCGCCCGCATTCACTCCATGCGCTTGAGCCAGTCCGGCGGTTCCTCCTCTTCCGGCTGGCTCCCCTCCGCACCTTCCTTTTTCGGCACGTAGAGATCATCCCGGTTCACGTTCAGGGCCACCAGCATGTTCGCCGCCACATAGATGGACGAATAGGTACCCACCAGAACACCGATGAACAGGGCCAGCGCGAAGTTCCGGATCATTTCGCCGCCAAAGACCAGCAGTGACAGGAGCACCACCAGTGTGGTCGCGGACGTGACAATGGTCCTCAGCAGCACCTGGTTGAGAGAGGTATTGATGATCTCTTCAGGGCCGCCCTTGAGGATGCGACGGAAATTCTCCCGGATACGGTCGGACACGATGATGGTGTCGTTGAGCGAGTAACCGATCACCGCCAGAAGGGCCGCCAGCACCGTCAGATCAAAGGTGAGCTGGAAGACCGAAAAGATCCCGAGCACAATCAGAACGTCGTGGACCAGCGGCACCACGGAAGCGAAACCAAACTTGAGCTGGAAGCGCATGGCGACATAGATCAGCACCACGAAGAACGCCAGAAGCAGCGCGATGCCGCCCTGCTCTCGCAGCTCTTCGCCCACCTGGCCGCCAACGTATTCGGAGCGCTCCAGGGTCAGCTCCGCACCCTGGCTGAGCGCGGACACCACCTGATCCCCCACGGAGTCGTCGAACTCGGCCGGAAGCCGGATGAGGACCGCGGTATCCGAGCCAAAGTTCTGCACCATGGCATTCTCAAAGCCCGCGGATTCCAACTGGCCGCGCACCTCCGGAAGAGCCGGCGCCTCGGCGTACTCTAGCTCAACCAGGCTGCCCCCGGTGAAGTCCAGGCCCAGCTCCAGCCCCTTGATACCGAGGCTGACAGCCGAGCCCAGAACGAGAATGATCGAGAGCGCGGCGGCGACCCGCCGGAAGCCCATGAAGTCGATAGTACGTTTACTGCTTTCACTCATTCGATCACCCTCAGATTGACAGTGCCTTGAGGTCACTACGCCCGCCAATGGTGGCATTGACGATGGCGCGGCTGACCATGAGGGCCGTGAACATGGATGTCAGGATGCCGATCAGAAGGGTAACGGCAAAACCTTTCACCGGCCCGGTCCCCACGGCAAACAGAATGCCGGCGACCAGGAAGGTGGTGACGTTGGCATCAAAGATGGACACGAAAGCCCGGCTGAAGCCCGCGTTGATGGCGGACTGGACTGGCAGCCCTTCCCGCAGTTCCTCCTTGATGCGCTCGAAGATCAGCACGTTGGCGTCCACCGCCATGCCGACCGTCAGCACAATGCCCGCGATACCCGGCAGCGTGAGCGTTGCCCCGAGCACTGACATGGCGCCCACGAGCAGCGTCAGGTTCACCATCAGCGCGACATTCGCAAGCAACCCGAAGGCCTTGTAGATCACCAGCATCGTCAGCGCGACCAGGACGAAACCGAGGATCACGGAGTTGATGCCCGACTCGATGTTCTGCTGGCCCAGGCTCGGGCCGATGGTGCGCTCTTCGACGAAGTAGATGGGCGCTGCCAGCGCACCCGCGCGCAGCAGCAACGCCAGCTCCGAGGCTTCCGCCACATTCTCCAGGCCAGTCACCCGGAAGTTGCTGCCCAGAGTGCTGCGGATGGTCGCCAGACTGATGATGCTGCGCTCGGTCTCACGTACGCGCTCGGTGACCGTCTTACCATCCACCTGACGCTCAACCTCCTCACTGCTGTGCTCAATGAAGAGCACGCCCAGCTGGCGCCCCACGGCATCCCGGGTTACATCCTGCATCATGCTGCCACCGGGCCCGTCCAGGGTGATGTTGACCTGGGGCTGACCGTTCTCGTCGAACGACTGGTTAGCATCCGCCACATTGTCACCGGTGATGATGACATCACGCTCAAGCTCCGCCGTGCGGTTAGGATTGTTGCGGAACGGGAAGGTTTCCGTTCGTGCGGAGGAGGCGTCCGAGCGTGCTTCAAGCCGGAATTCCAGATTGGCAGTGGAGCCCAGAACCCGCTTGGCTTCAGCAGTGTCCTGCACACCCGGAAGCTGCACCACGATCCGGTCACTGCCCTGCTGCTGGATCAGCGGCTCGGCCACGCCCAGCTCGTTCACCCGGTTGCGCAGCGTGGTCAGGTTCTGGTTGAGGGCGTAGTCCCGGATCTCCGATGCCGACTGCTGGTTGAGCGTCAACTCCAGGATATAATCCTCACCGTCGGAGCGGGTATTGCTGCGGAACTGATCGTATTCCGAGCTCACCAGCGAGGCGGCGTCATCCCGCGCGGATTCGCTGGGGAAGACAAATTCCAGCTGCCCCTCTTCGGCATCACCACCGCGGTAGCGGATCCGTTCCTCGCGCAGCTGGCGCTTGATCTCGCTGGCGTAGACATCCAGCCGACGTTCCACTGCCGCCTCCATGTCCACCTGCATCAGGAAGTGGACACCGCCGCGCAGATCCAGCCCCAGATTCATCGGCGTCGCGCCGATGGATCGCAGCCAGTCCGGCGTGGTTGCCGCCAGGCTCAGCGCAGCAACGTATTCGGAACCGAGCGCCTCCTGGAGCTCGGAGCGGGCACGCAGCTGCGCATCACTGGAGTCAAAACGCAGCATGACCGCGCCGTCATCCACCGAAGGATCCCGGTAGTCGATGTCTGCCTCGTCCAGGGCTTCCTGAGCCCTGTCCAGCAGCGTTTCGTCAACGCTGACGGAGGCACTTGAGCCACTGATCTGGACAGCGTAATCGTCCGGAAACAGGTTCGGAAGCGCGTAAATGATACCGAGAAGAACCACGGCCGATACCAGCAGGTTCTTCCAGAGAGGATACTTGTTAAGCATCGGTGATCCTTGTGCGGAACCGGAAGATCAGATGTCCTTGAGCGTGCCCTTGGGCAGAGCCTGAGTCACAGACTGGCGCTGGACCTTCACCTCAACACCGTCGGCAATCTCCACCACCATGTAGTCGTCGGTCAGGCGTGAGATCCGGCCTGCCAGACCACCACCGGTCACCACTTCATCACCTTTGTCGAGGCCTTCAACCAGAGCCTTGTGCTCCTTGGCACGCTTGGACTGGGGGCGCCAGATCAGGAAATAGAAGATCAGGATAAAGCCGCCGAAGAGGACGACCTGGGAAATCATACCCGGCCCACCCTGGGGCGCGGCGACGGCGACTGCCGGCATAAGGGCCAGCAGAAGAACCATGAGCGAACGAACGCTGAACATCATCGGGCTACTCCGCGTAACTGATAGAACCTGTCAATGAAGGTCGCCAATGTACCTGCTTGGATAGCCTCACGCAATCCAGCCATAAGCGCCTGGTAGTAATGGAGGTTGTGGATGGAGGCGAGCTGGGCGCCCAGCATCTCCCCGCAGCGGTCCAGATGATGCAGATACCCCCGGGAGAAATGGCGGCATGTGTAGCAGTCGCACATCGGGTCCACCGGCCCGGTATCATACCGGTGACGGGCGTTGCGGATGCGCACCACGCCCTCATGGGTGAACAGGTGGCCGTTGCGTGCGTTGCGCGTGGGCATCACGCAGTCGAACATATCCACGCCACGGCTGACCGCCTCCACGATGTCTTCCGGGCGCCCAACCCCCATCAGGTAGCGCGGAGCCCCGGCGGGCATGGCCGGCTCCAGTGCCTCCAGGATCCGGTGCATCTCCCCGCGCGGTTCACCCACGGACAGCCCACCTATGGCGTAGCCCTCGAACCCGATGTTTTTCAGTCCTTCCAGGGACTCCCGGCGCAGACTTTCATACATCCCACCCTGTACAATGCCGAACAGCGCTGAAGGACTGTCACCATGAGCCTCCCGGCTGCGCTCCGCCCACCGGAGCGACAGATTCATCGAGCGCCGGGCTTCTTCCTCCGTCGCCGGGTAAGGCGTGCATTCGTCGAAAATCATGACGATATCCGAACCCAGCGCCCGCTGCACCTGCATCGACTTCTCAGGTGTCAGCTCCACCGGCGAGCCGTTGATCGGCGACTTGAAAGTCACGCCCGCTTCCGTGGTCTTGGTCATCTCCGAGAGGCTGAATACCTGGAAACCGCCGGAGTCCGTGAGCATCGGGCGCTCCCACCCGGCAAAATCATGCAGGTCGCCATGCGCCTGGATCACCTCGGTCCCCGGGCGCAGCATAAGGTGGAAGGTGTTGCCCAGAATGATCTCAGCACCGGTGGCCTCCAGGTCCCGCGGCAGCATGCCCTTGACCGTGCCGTAGGTACCCACGGGCATGAAGGCGGGCGTCTCAACGGTGCCACGCGGAAAGGTCAGCCTGCCGCGCCGCGCCGTGCCGTCACTGGCCAGATGTTCGAACTCCATGAAAGAGTTGCCCTTCATTCGGAAACCTCCGGTGCAACCGCCTCGGAATGCGGGAAAACCAGCATGGCATCGCCGTAGCTGAAGAAGCGGTAACGTTCGTCAATCGCCGCCTGATAGGCATCCAGCACGTTGTCACGCCCGGCAAAGGCACTGACCAGCATGATCAGGGTCGACTCCGGCAGGTGGAAGTTGGTGACCATGGCGTCGACGCTGCGGAAACGGTACCCCGGGTAGATGAAGATCCGCGTCTCGCCGGCGAACGGGGCGAGATGGCCCTCCCCCGAGGCGGACTCCAGGGCCCGGACCGCCGTGGTGCCCACGGCAACCACACGCCCACCCCGTTGCCGGGTGCGCGTCACCGCGTCCACAGCCTCCTGCCCCACGGACAGCCACTCCTGGTGCATGTGGTGCTCACGGATGTCCTCGCTGCGCACCGGCTGGAAAGTGCCCGCGCCCACATGGAGCGTCACGAAGGTGCGTTCGATGCCCCTGGCCGCGAGCTCATCCATGATGGCATCGGTGAAATGCAGGCCGGCTGTGGGGGCCGCCACGGCCCCGGGCTTTTCGCCGAAGACGGTCTGATAGCGCTCCTCATCCGTCATCTCGTCCGGCCGGTCGATGTAGGGCGGCAGCGGCATATGCCCTACGGCTTCCAGCACCGTCATCACATCCGTATCCGGGAAATGCACCCGGAAAAGCCCCTCCGGCGTGTGCTCGTCCACCACGACCCGGTGCCCGCCATCCAGGGTTATCTCCCCCCCGGAGGATGGTGTTCGCGATACCTTCAGGTGAACCAGAGCCCGGTCCGAATCCAGCACCCGTTCCACCAGCATCTCCACTTTTCCGCCAGAGGCCTTCTGCCCGTAGACCCGCGCCGGAATCACGCGGGTATCGTTGAACACCAGCAGGTCGCCGGGCTCCAGAAGATCCGGCAGTTCCCGGAAGCCGTGATGGGAGACCGTCCCATCCGTTCCATCCAGACGCAGCAGCCGGCTGGCCTCACGCTCGGCAAGCGGGTAGCGGGCAATGAGTTCATCAGGCAGTTCAAAGTGGAAATCGGAGCGTTTCATCGCGCGGAGGGTCCAAGCGGTTAGTTCTGGGCGCGAATGGTACCGGAGCCATGGTCGGTGGGGAAGCTCAGGCTTTCAGCTGGGCAACAGGATCTACTCGGTGCAGGTTCCTGACCCCCGGCACCCTCTGGGGCTGGATCCCCCGAGGCTAGGCGCGCCGAAGATCGGTCAGGACATGTTCCAGCCGGGGCTGATCCAGCCCGGTCACTGCCTCCAGCTCCTTCTGGAGCAGTGTCCCGCACCCGGCCTGGCGGAGCGTTTCATGGGTGCCCAGAACCATCCCCCGGGACAGGGTTGAGGCCTGCAGGCCCAGCGGCGAGTCATGCAGCTCCCTGAGCTCGTCGCGATAGGAGGCGGGCAACTCCCAGGCCGACACCAGACGCTCCAGCATGGCTCCCCGCTGCTCCTCCAGCACACTGACGAGCAGCGCCGGGCTGACAGAGTGATCTCCGGACTGAGCGCTCGCGATGGACTCCAGTTCCCGGTACAACGTCAGATAGGCAAGCCCCGGTATAAGGCCCAGCATGAACAGGTCCGGCCCTCCGCCGGGCTCCTGATGCGCGAGGCGATCACAGGCATTGGCGCAGAGCAGGCCCCACTGCCAGACATTACGCGCAAAGCCGGCTTCGGCCCGGGAGGCTGCCTGCATGACCGGGCGCATGACCGCCTCTGAAATCGCCCGCCGCACCCCCTCGAACCCTACAAGAAGAACCGCCTGTTCGACCGATTCAATGGGACGCTGGCCACTGTTGGTGGCGGTGAGGTTCACCACACGCAGCAGTTCATCGGTCAGTGCCGGCTCATCCTCAATGATGGTGGCAATATCCCGGTGGGTCTGGCGTTCATCGCCAAGTGCGCGAATCAGTTTCGGCAGGACCCGGGGCTGGCGGGGAATCCGCGACAGCCTCCGCTCACGGACCCGGAGCCTCAGCTCCGACAGTATGGCCTGTTCCGGAACCGTGGGTCCGGAATCCGGGGTTGTGGAACGCCCTACCAGCCACGCATGCAACCGAGCCACTTCCCCGGCGGTATCCGCCTCAGTGGCTTGTATTTCATCATTACCTTCCCGACGACTGGTATCTCCCCGGGCTTTTCCCTTACTGCCGTTGCCCGAAAGGAACGACAGCAGTGACTGAATCAACCGCTCCATGAACCACCCCTGTCCATGCTGGTGTGCTTCCTATCACGGCAGTGTACCAGCTGTGGCACGACGCTGCTTATGAGCATCCAAACCAGAGTGGCGGATCACGCGTAGCACAACGTAGATGCTAGGATACGCGGCCCGCGTTACTGGACCTCAACGGAGACCGACTCTTGAACCGACTCCGCCGCTTCCGCCTCTTCATTGTGTCCGCCACGGCCATCATCGCGCTGCTGGCGTTTGCGACCCTGCAGCAGGAACTGGCCCGGAGCGTGTTCTCGGGGCTCCAGGACTGGTTCTCCCATAACACGGGCTGGCTGCTGATCCTCATTATGAATGCCGCGCTGCTGTTCGCGGTCTACCTGATCTTCAGCCCCCTGGCGCACATCCGCCTGGGCGGTAAAGACGCCAGACCGGAGTTCAGCCGGCTGGACTGGTTCGGGATGCTCTTTGCCGCCGGCATGGGCATCGGGCTGCTGTTCTACAGTGTCTCGGAGCCACTCCAGCACTACGATACATTCGGCCCTTTTGTTGGAAACAACGCGGACACCGCTCAACTGGCCATGGAAACCACCTTCCTGCACTGGGGGCTGCATCCCTGGGCCATCTATGCACTGGTCGGCCTGACACTGGGTTACTTCCACTTCAACGCCAATCACCCATTGTGCTTCGAAGCGCCACTCAAGGAACTGGTCAGCCGCAAGCGCGCCCGGCGAATCGGGGGGTTCGCCAACTTCGCCGCAGTGATCGGTACCGTGTTCGGCGTCTGCACCTCGCTGGGGCTCGGCACCAGCCAGGCGGCCGCGGGTATCGCCCAGCTCACCGGCTATGAGTCCGGGCTCTGGCTGCAGATGCTACTCATTGGCGTGGTGTGTGCTGTCGCGCTCGTCTCGGTACTCACCGGCCTCAGCAGTGGCGTGCGGCGGCTGAGCAAGATCAACCTGCTGCTGGCCGGGGCCCTGATGCTGTTTGTGCTGGTTGCCGGCGAGACCGTGTTCGTGCTCAAGGCGCTCGGGCAGCACATTGGCGGTTACTTCAACGATCTGCTGACACTGTCGACCTGGAATGAAACCTACCAGGGCACGGACTGGCAGTCTTCCTGGACGGTGTTCTACTGGAGCTGGTGGATCTCCTGGTCGCCCTTCGTGGGCATGTTCATCGCGCGTGTCTCACGGGGCCGGACGATCAGGGAGTATCTGCTGGGTGTACTGCTGGTTCCGTCATTCTTCAACTTCCTCTGGATGACGGTGTTCGGCGCCAATGCCCTGCACCTGGAACTGTTCCAGAACGCAGATTTCGTGCAGACGGTAATGGAGGCACCCAACTCCAGCCTGTACAACTTCCTGGAGTTTCTGCCGCTGAGTACCGCCACCATCGGCATCGCGATCCTCGTGGTTCTGGTTTTCTTTGTGACCTCAGCGGATTCCGGATCGCTGGTGGTGGCCACGCTGACCTCGAACGGCCGCGACCCCAGCTGGCAGCAGCGCCTGTTCTGGATGACGGCCATCGGGCTGGTTACGGCGGTGCTTCTGCGGGCAGGCGGACTGAATGCCCTGCAGTCGGCCACTATCGCCAGTGGCCTGCCGTTTGGACTCCTGCTGCTGGCGTTCATTCCGGCCCTGCTGATCGCCCTGCGCCGGCCCTACGAGCACCAGCGGGTGCATGTGCGGATTCCCCGGGAACCTTCCCGGGAGGACCGCAAAACGGGATAATCTTCCCGACTGGAGAGTTTCCAGCCAAAAGAGAGACGCCGCGCGCTTAATGCGCGTGGTCATGCCCCTCATGACCTTCGGGTGCCGTCTTCTCAGCACCGCCCTGCTCTGACTCCTGCTGTTCAGGCTCACCGGCTTCCCCAGCTCCTCCTTCAGAGGACTCCACGGAACGCTTAATTACTGGCTCCTGAACACTCTTGGGCAGACGCTCAACGCCAAGACCATGGCGATACACGTTTTCCGCCCCGAGATAACCCGTGACCCCAACCGCAGCGGTCCCCACGAGCATGACCACGGCAAGCAGCACGCCGGCACCCCGAGCACGATGGCGCTCAAGCCAGGCGAGCACAGCCGCCACTGCAAACACCGCGACCGTCACCCAGGCGGCGGTCATGTGCCGTTCCATGGCCTGGTGACCCGGGCCATCATGGGCCACCGAGTTATAGGCCAGGTAACCCGTAAACAGCGTCGGCAGGAGAAGGAGGCTGCCAATGACCAGGTTCCAGCGTGCCGCAGCCGTCACATTCTCCCCAGCCCTGTCCTGAAGCACGAGGCCAAGCAGGAAAAAAGCCGTGGCCATGCTCAGCAGGGCAATCGGGAAATGCACCCAGATGGGATGCCAGTTGGGAACAATCTCGATCATCACAGCCCCCTGTGCCTCTCACTCTTCGAGCGACTCACGCTCCATCATCTGCTTCATCATGCCCTGCATCATCTGCATGTGCTGTTCCATGCGCTGCATGCGCTGCTCCATGGGCATTTCAGACTGACCATTACCGGCCCCCTTACCGCCCTGCATCATCTGCATGGTGCTTTGCATGCTGTTCATATGTTCGCGCATGAGTTCACGACGTTCCTCGGCATCCGTCGTTCCCCTGAGCTGATTCATCTTTTCGTGCATCCGCTGCATGTGCTCCTGCATCTGTTCGCCATGCATCATGCCCATGCCCGAACCATTGCCCATCATGCCGTCATGGCCATGCTTGTTGCCTTGCTGGGCGAACACGGGATTCACAGCCAATACCGTGAAAAGCGCCAACGCGATTATCTTTTTCATCCCTTACATCTCCTTTACTGGTTCTTATTGATCGTAACCAGGACCAACCCATGGTCCGACAACTTCCATCAAACCACAGAAAACTGATCTGAAACTGATTGCCCTCAAACGTTAAGCTATTACAGCGAAATTCTCTCGGGCAGGACGACCCGGGCACGGAAGCCGCCAGAGTCACTGAGGTCAAACACCACCCGGCCGTCGTACCGCCGGACAACATCCCTGACAATGGCAAGTCCCAGCCCATGTCCCGCGGCCTGCTCATCCAGGCGCTGACCACGTGCTCCAAGTGTCGCCAGTTGTTCCTGGGGTACCCCTGGGCCGTCGTCACTGGCTTCAATGACCAATCCCGTTTCATCCTCACGCAACGACAGAGTCACGCTTGAAGCGGCCCATTTCCCCGCGTTATCCAGGATATTCCCGAGGATCTCGTTGAGGTCGTATTCCTCAATCGGCCAGCGATGCTCGTCCGCCATAGCGGTTTCGAGCTCAAACTCCTTCCCAGGATAGAGACGCCCCAGCATCCAGAGCAGTTCCCGCGCCTGGCTCAATGGCGCGGCGCCCTTGCCAGCCTGGGCGCCGGCAAAGCGGCTGCGGCGCATCTCGGTCTCGAGCTGACCGTCAATATCAGAGAGTCGCCGGGCCAGCTGCTGGCGCATATCCCAGTCCAGGGGCTGCTCGCGCTCCTCAAGAACCTGGCGGACCGCCGTAATGGGTGTCTTCACACTGTGAGACAGGTTAGCCAGCGCCTCCCGCGACCGGATCAGACGCTGATCAAGGGTGTCGAGGAGCTGGTTCAGCTGCCCCACAAGTGGCTGGAACTCGGCGGGCGTCTCAATATCGAGACGTTCCCGTTCGCCCTGCTGCAACTCTTTCAGCGCGGCCTGGAGCCTCGCCACAGAAGCCAGGGAAAGCCGGATCGCAATCCAGATCACCAGAACGAGCAGGCCCAGTAACACCGCGGAAACCACCGCCGTCCAGATGTGCAGTTCGCGCTGACTGGCCCCAAGCCGGGACAGGTCTTCGGCAACAACAATCACTGCCTCCCGACCCTGCCGCTCGAAGGTTTCACGGTAGGCAAGGTAATCAGAAATCTCTCCGTCGGCCCCGGTCCGCCGGATGAATCCAGTCCGGCTCTCTTCCAGAAGGGGGACCAGTAATGAGCTCCAGGAAGAAGGGCTGACGTATTGCCGGGAACCCACGCGCACTGCGAACGCATGGTGGAGCACCTGCTCGAAATACGCCCCGGTATTCAGCGCTTCCACGCTTCCATGGGCCTGATTGAGACGGTGCCTGAGAAACCCGACCTCTTCCCTGAGACGATCTTCCACAAAACTGTGCGCCATGCGCTCCAGCAGGGCGCCATGGATAACCCAGGCGGCCCCCATCAGGGCAATGGCAGCGGGGAGCAGTACAATCAGTAGGGTCCGCCGGATGGAGCGGTTGAGGTCAATCCATGGCATTGAACATATACCCCTGGCCACGGCGCGTCACAATGGCCTCCTGCCCCGCGAGCTTACGCAGTCGGCGGATATAGGCCTCAATCGCGTTGTGGCTCGGGCTTTCATCCAGATTATAGACCTGCTCCAGGAGCTTTTCCTTGGAAAAAAGCTGGCCGGGCCGGCTCATCAGGCAGCGAAGCAGGCGGAATTCCGTCCCCGTCAGGGGGTGTTCCTCGCCATCCGGTGTCTCCAGGACCTGACGGTTCTCATCCAGCCGGAACCGGCCGGCGGCAATGACCGAATCCACCCGTCCCTCGCTGCGGCGGATCAGGGCATCCAGACGGGCCAGGAGCTCTTCCGTCTGGAAGGGTTTGGCCAGGTAGTCATCGGCACCGGCCTTGAGACCGCTCACCTTATCCTGCCAGTCACCGCGGGCAGTCAGGATCAGCACGGGCATGGTCACCCCATGCGAGCGCCACTTCCTGAGCACATCCAGACCATTGCCGTCGGGCAGTCCCAGGTCCAGCACCACGACACGATAGTCCTCCTGCCTGCCAAGCTGGGACGCCCCCGACGCCGTGGCGATGCTGTCCACACTGAAGCCTGCCGCCGAAAGCTGGCGTTCCAGGCTTTCGGCAAGCAGGCTGTCATCCTCAACAAGCAGCAGTCTCATGGCATTCCTTCAGAACCACCAGCGCACACCGGCAACCAGGGATGTTTTCTCTGTATCCTCACCTTCGGTCCGGGTCAGCTCAGCCGTGTCGCCGTACTGATCCTGCCAGCGCACCCCGACATAGGGCGCAAACTCACGCGCCAGCTCATAGCGCAGACGCAGCCCCAGGGTGAGCCCGTTAACGCCCTCACCGACGCCGAACTCACGCACCTCGCTGAACGCGTAGCTGGTCTCCGCCCGGCCCTGAAGGATCAGGCGCTGGGTGAACAGCCAGTCGTACTCACCCTCGAATTCGGCGACTGCATCGCCATCCTCACTGACGCGCAGGCCAGTGTCCACCTCGAACCAGTAGGGGGCCAGCCCTTCAAAGCCGACAACGGCCGAGGCCCGGTCCCTGTCCGGCCCGGGGCCGAAGGTTGTCTGATACCCGAGGCCCGCCTTGGCACGCCAGTAGGCACTGACTCCGTAGCCGTACTGCACATCGAAGCTTTCCACATCGCCGCCATCGCCACCTGAGACCAGGGCCTCGCCCTCGGAGTCAACAATCAGGCGGTGCGTATCTCCACCCCACCAGGCCTGGCCCTCCCAGGCAAAGACATCCTCATCGTCGCCGTCCTGATATTCGAAACGGTCCATCAGAAGCTGGCCATGGGTCACATCATCGTGCACCGGCAGTGACCACTCCGGCTCCGCCTGCGGCCCCACACCCTGCGCCAGAGCGCCGGTGGCCGGCACCATCAGACCCAGGAGCAGCAGGGCCGTGTAACGAACCTGTTTGACCGCCATTGAAATCCTCCTGTTCGGCACACTCATTGAACGGACACCACGCGGAACATGCCCGCTTTCATGTGGTAGAGCAGGTGGCAGTGAAAGGCCCAGTCGCCTTTATGCTCCGGCGTGATCTGCGCCGAGATCATTTCTCCGGGCTTGACCAGCAGGGTGTGTTTGCGCGGCCGATAGCCGTCGTTCCCCGTCTCCAGTTCCATCCACATGCCGTGGAGATGAATGGGGTGATCCATCATGGTGTCGTTGACCAGGATCAGGCGCAGGCGCTCGCCGTAACCAAACGGAATGGGGCCATCGACCTCCGAGAACTTCTCGCCGTCAAAGGACCACATGTAAC
>NZ_CAJXMA010000075.1:0-12983 GCF_913056445.1 uncultured Halovibrio sp. | reverse complement strand
GCGAAACCCTTGCGGAACAGCCGGAAATCACCTTCGCCGCGGGCAGCCATACCGAGGCCATGCAGATCGCCACAAGGGATTACCTGGCACTGGCCCAGCCGGTGGTCATCAGCCAGGGCTTCCTGCGGCCCGGTGCCCGCCGTCCCGCCTGGCTCGCCGGCAGGCCCGGACGCTCGCGCAAGGCCGGCTGAGCCCCTGTTGCCGTCGTTCACTCTGGCGTAGACTGCGCTCATGAGTGAACACGAGCACGACATCGCCGTGATCGGCGCCGGCATGGTTGGCGCCGCCCTGGCACTGGCCTGCGCAGCCGGCGGCTGGCGCGTGGCCGTAATCGAACCCAGCACCCCGGAACAACCCTCCGACAACAGCGAACCCGACCTGCGCGTCTCCGCCCTGAGCGCCGGCAGCGAAGCCTGGCTGCGCGGGCTGGGCGTATGGCCCGCCATGGAGGAAATGCGCATGGCGCCCTTCCAGCGGCTGGCGGTCTGGGAGGCCGCCTCGGGACCGCTCGCCAGCATGCCCGGCGGCCGGCTGCTGGCCCAGCAGGCACGCACCGAGTTCAACGCCGCCCGGCTCGGACGCGACCATCTGGGCCATATCGTCGAGAACCGCGTAACCCGCTGGGCCCTTTGGGAACGGATGGGCCAGCAGACCGGCATTACCCGGTTCTGCCCGGCATCACTCCAGGCGCTGGAGCAGACAGAAGACGGCGTCACGCTCACACTGGAAGGCGGTGAGACGCTGCGTGTGGCTCTGGTCGTGGGTGCGGACGGGGCCAGTTCCGTAACACGGCGCCTGGCCGGCATCGGGACCAGCCGCACGCATTACCGCCAGCAGGCCATGGTCATCAACATCCGCCATGCACCGCCGGCCCAGACCATCACCTGGCAGATGTTCACCCCCCAGGGACCCAAAGCCTACCTGCCGTTGCCCGAAGCGGATGGCAGCGCCTGGGGCTCACTGGTCTGGTACGACCAGCCGGAAACCCTGGATGAACTGATGGCCATGGAGGAAGACCGACTCCTGGCCGCCATACGCAGAACCTTTCCACTGGAGCTGCCGGACCCCGAGGCCGCTCCGGCGCGGGGCCGTTTTCCCATCGCACGCGAACATGCCCACCAATACGCCCACGGGCGTGTTGTGCTGGTCGGGGACGCCGCCCACACCATCAACCCACTGGCCGGGCAGGGCGTCAATCTCGGCTTCCAGGACGCAGCCGCGCTGGCGCGCAGCCTGGGCACGGCGGGCGCTCAGAGTGACCCCGGGAAGGCGCGAGTGCTGGCCGCCTACGAGGCGGAGCGCCGCCCCCGCAACCGCCTGATGATGGACGCCATGGACCTGTTCTACCATCTGTTCAGCAACACCACCCCGCCACTGCATCTGGCGCGCACCCTGGGCCTGGGGCTGGCGGGCCGGGTGCCATTCGCGCGCGAACGGGTCACCCGCTATGCCATGGGGATTGACGAGCAGCTGCCCGCGCCCATTGAATCACTGCTGAAACGACTGGCCTGACAACCAAGCGAGGAACCCATGTCCGAAACCATCTTCAGCCGCATCATCAACCGTGAAATCCCCGCCGATATCGTGCACGAGGACGACCAGTGCCTGGCCTTCCGGGACATCAACCCGCAGGCGCCGGTACACATCCTGATCATCCCGAAAAAGGCCATCCCAACGGTCAACGACATCACCGAAGAGGATGAGAAGACGGTGGGGCACCTCTATACCGTCGCCGCCCGGATTGCCAAGGAGGAAGGCATCGACGGGGACGGTTTCCGTACGGTCATGAACTGCAACGAACACGGCGGCCAGTCCGTGTACCACATCCACCTGCACCTGATCGGTGGCAAGGCACTGGGCTGGCCCCCCTTCCCCAACGGCTGAGGCACATGGCGCGGGTGGTCAGCCCGCGCTTCCCGAATCGTTGCCGTCAGCGTCAAGTTCCCGTTCCGTCTCGGAAAGCGGCCGATGGCGCACGTCCATACCGCGGACCAGGTAGATCACCTGCTCGGCCAGGTTGTCCGCGTGGTCACCGACCCGCTCCAGAGCCCGCAGCGTCCACATCTGGTTAAGACAGAGCCCGATACCACGCGGATCCTCCATCATGTGCGTGACCAGCGCGCGTGCGGAACTCTTGTATTCCTCGTCCACGGACTCATCCTCGCGCATCACGTTCAGGGCGCTCTCGGTATCAAAGCGCGCGAAGGCATCCAGGGCATTCCGCACCATGGCCCGGACATGGCCGCTGATATTGCGCACCTCCACGAAACGGCGCTGGCTCATGCTGTCATCCATCTCATCTGACATCTCCAGCGCCAGGCGTGCGATCTTCTTGGCCTCGTCGCCAATGCGCTCAAGGTCCGCCACCATCTTGACCACGGACATGACCAGGCGCAGGTCACTGGCGGCCGGCTGGCGCAGCGCGATCACCTGTATGGCCTCCTCATCAAGGCGGCGCTCCATGTCGTCCACCTCGCGATCACGGTCACGCACGGCCTGCGCTTTATCCGCATCATTGCTGACGAGCGCCTCAACCGCCTCGCCAATCTGTTTCTCGACCAGTCCGCCCATTTCAAGCAGCTGGTTCTTGAGTTCACTCAGCTCATCATTGAACCGCTGGGAAATGTGGCGGGAATAGTTCTCTCGATCACTTACCATTATTGTGCCTCTGACAATGTGTCACCCACGGGAAGGATAAGACAGATGTGTGACAGTTCCATGACATCAGGCCACGCCTCAAGCCACATCGCAAATGCCGCTGATGGGGCTATACTGGCCCGCAACGCATCCTGACTGAAGCATCGGACAGACACCCATGAAAACACAACCCGACAAACCCCAACCCCGTGGTGAACTGACGCTGCAGCTGGTCACCATGGCCTCCGACACCAACAATAACGGCGATATCTACGCCGGCTGGCTGGTCAACAAGATGGATCTGGCCAGCGCCACCGCAGCCGGCCGACTGGCGCGCGGCCGGACCGCAACCGTCGCCATGGAAGGCATGGAGTTCCTGTCGCCCGTGCGACTTGGCGCCGAGGTGGCCTTCTACACCCACCTGGAGGACATTGGCCGGAGCTCCATGAAGATACGGGTGGAGGTATGGACCCGTGACCAGACCGAGCAGCATGCGCGCAAGGTAACCGAGGCGCAGTTCGTGAGCGTGGCCATCGATGAGCATGGCCGGATCCGCGAAGTGCCCGAGCCGGCCCAGAAGCTCTAGCCGGGAGCCCGGCTGGCCCTATCTGTCAGATTTTTTTACACATTGGCCGTCTCGTAGATGGCTGGCGCATGACCATCTGTATGATTGCGCAGATGAAAGAGCCTCTGTGCACGCTTCATGCATTCCTCTCTCTGTCCGATCTGCCATCCCGGCAGGGATTCAGGGAGTCAGAGTCATGCAAAAGCCCACATCCATACCCCATTCATCACGTGCCCTTGTCATGGGTTTTCTGCTGCTGCCTGCAGCCGCCATGGCGGCACCCTACACCTTCGACAGCGGCACCGGTCTCAATGATGCTCACAGCTGCAGCAGTGGCGGTGCCTACATCATCAGCACAGGCAACGTAACCGCCAACAACGCCGATGCCACAAACTGTTTTGGCGCCTACGGGGGCAACCCCAGCCAGCTGCTGCCGAACAGCGCACCACTGACCTGGAACGGCGACAGCTGGGATTTCATCGCCAAGAAGGAGGAAGGCACTTCCGGTGCCCTCAGCGCGGACATTGGCCAGAACCAGGGGAACTGGTCCTACTCCGGCGATTTCAGTAACTGGGCCAGCTTCTTTGTGGTCACCAAGGCCTCGAATAATCCCGGCTGGGCAGCCTATTACTTCGATGATACCCAGAGGTTCAGCACACTCAGCGGCACCTTCTTCATCCCCTGGGCGAACGAGGGCGGCAATAATGGCCCCGACCCCAGCGCTCTTGTGGAAGGCGGATCCGCCCTGTCCAACCTGAGCCTGTACGCCCGCCGGGTAGCCGAGGTTCCCGAGCCGGCCACGCTTGGCCTGATGGGTCTGGGGCTTCTGGGCCTGGGTCTGGGCCGACGCCAGCGCGCCCGGTAACCCGGGGGACGACCGCCGCAACTGCGGCGGTCTTTCTTTTCACCGCCTTTCGGGCCTATCCTGAGCCTTCGTACACAACCCAACACCTTGATCATGCCCATTCCGGATCACTACCGCCGTGGCGCCTGCCCTTCCGCCGGCAACCCGATGGCCAGCGGCGACGGGCTCCTGTCGAGGATCCGGCTGATCGATGGCCGCCTGACACCATCAGGTCTCAGGCGGGTGGCGGCGCTGGCGGATGAGCACGGATCCGGCCTGATCGAGATCACCGGCAGGGGCAACCTGCAGCTTCGGGGCCTCGCCGAGGAGGCCGAGGCCGAGCTGACAGCAACACTGGTGGATGCTGGCCTGGCGGTTGAACCAGCGGCGTCCGAAGCGGTCCGCAACATCCAGTGCAGTGCCGCTGCGGACCTGGATCCACAGGCCCTGATCGACCCTGCCCCTCAAGCCCGTGCTCTCGATCAGAGGCTCATCAGCGATGACCGTTTCCGGGCGTTGCCGCCCAAGTTCCGCTTCGTTTTCAACGGCGGAGGGCTGACCCATCTGGCTGATGCGGACGGGGATATCCGAGCGGATGCGGTTTCAACGCCGGAAGGCACCCGGTACCGCATCGGCCTGGCCGGAACCTCCGCCACGGCTCAAAGCCTGGGCAACTGTAAGCCATCGCAGGTGGTGGATGTCCTGGTCGAGCTGGCCCTGATCTTCCTCGAAGAGCGCCAGCGACTGATCACGCCGGCAAGGCGGATGCGGCAGCTCATTGATGCCTCCGGCAGTTCGCCCTTCGCGGGGCTGCGTGATCTCAGCCGGCCCGGTGGCGTTACGGCGGACCATCCACCGGCTCCGGAACCCGGCCGGACCAGGGCCGGCACGGTTCTGGGTGTCGCCCTCGGGTGCCTGGGCACCAACAGCGCCCGGCTGATCGCGGAACAGCTGGAAGCGCACAACAGCACACTGAGGATCACGCCCCAGCGATGCCTGATCATGCCCCATGGCCCGGTCACCAACCCCGGGCTTGCGGAAGCGCCGGAACTGATCCACACCCCGGGCGATCCCCGACTCTCGGCCATTGCCTGCCCCGGAATGCCGGGCTGTGCCTCGGGCAGCACCGCAACACGCCGGGATGCCCTGGACTGGGCTGAACAGGTGCCGGAACTCTTCGACGGGCGTAGTCTGGTCCACGTTTCCGGATGCCCCAAGGGCTGCGCCCATCCCGGCAGGGCCCCTGTGGTGCTGGTCGCCCGGGAGGGGCGCTACGACCTGGTGCTCGACGACCGGACCCTGCCCGAGGAGGAAGGCCACCGGATCGCAAGCGGCCTGCTGCCGGAGGAGGTCCCGGATACGCTGCGCGCCCTGGTCAGTACAGCAGCACTGAACAGCCCCGGTGACGAACCCCTGGTCCAGTCCCTGGTACGCGTGGCTCAGGCATCCCGGAACAGGCGATGATGGGCCGGGTCGTAGAGGGCACTGTTGCAGAAATCCGTCTCCCCGAGCGCCGGACCCACAAGGATGAGCGCTGAACGCTTCTCCGGGATGCGCTCAAGATCCTCCGCCAGCCGCCCGAGCGGCGCCCGCAGCACCTGCTCATCCGGCCGGCTGGCGCGGAAGACCACCGCCGCCGGGCAGGCGGCGCCGTAAAAGGGGGTCAGCCGTTCCACCACCGAATCCAGCGTGTGCAGCGAGAGGTGAATCGCGAGGGTCGTGCCGGTGGCCGCGTACGCCTCCAGGGTTTCGCCTTCCGGCATGGAGGAGGCGCGCCCCTGGGTCCGTGTGAGCACCAGGCTCTGGGCGACACCGGGCATGGTCAGCTCCTGGCCCAGTACGGCCGCCGCCGCTGAAAAGGCGGGGACGCCGGGGGTCAGCTCGTACGGAATGGCCAGTTCCCGAAGCCGGCGCAGCTGCTCCGCCACCGCCGAGTAGATGGCCAGATCCCCGGAGTGGAGGCGGGCCACGTCCAGACCCTCGTTGTGGGCTTTCTGGATTTCGCCGATGATGTCATCCAGCGCCATGGAGGCTGTGTTGATCAGCCATGCGTCCTCCGGCGCATGGGCAAGCACTTCCTCCGGGATGATCGAACCCGCGTAGAGGCAGACCGGGCAGGCGGCGATGCGGTCCCTTGCCCGCAGCGTGATCAGATCCGGGGCGCCCGGGCCGGCCCCGATGAAGTGTACCGTCATGCTCTTCCTTCCCCTGCCTGTGATGGTTTGGTGATGGACCAGATCGTGATCGGCCGGTCCGACTGCCAGCCATTGAACCGCCCCAGCGGCTCCGTGCGGTCCACCGAGAGGCGTGTCAGTTGCCCGCCGAACCGCTCCCGGGCCGCCATCAGCGCGGCTTCGCCTTCAAGGGTTACCGCCGTCGCCACACAGCGGCCCCCAGCTGCCAAAGCGGACCAGGCGGCATCAATCACGCCCTCCCCACTGGCACCGCCCCCGATGAAGACTGCGTCCGGTTGCGCCAGCGCGGGCATCGCCCCAAGGAGATCTCCCTCCCGGGTCTCCAGGTGGCCCACGCCATGCAGGCGCGCATTCTCCCGAACGTTTGCCAGCCGCTCCGGGCGCCGTTCAACCGCGGTCGCCCTGTTGGCCGGGTCCGCCAGGAGCCATTCCACGGCCACCGCGCCGGAACCGGCGCCCAGATCCCAGAGATGCTCCCCGCCCTGGGGCGCCAGTTGCGCCATGACCACCGCCCGGATCTCCGGCTGCGAGATCTGGCCGTCCTGCAGGAAGGCCTCATTGGCCCGCCCCGGCACCCTGGAGACCGGCGTTGCCCCTTCGGCGAGCCGGCATTCGATAGCCAGGGTATTCAGGCGGGCAGGCGCCTGCGCCAGACCTTGCTGCGCCGTGGTCTCAAGTATCCGTTCCTCCGGCCCACCCAAGGCCTCGAGTACTGTCACCCGGCTGACGCCGTAACCACTGTCCGTGAGCAGCCGACAGACCACCGCCGGGCTCTGTTCATCACTGCTGAGCACCAGCAGCCGCCGATCGGGCGCAAGCGCCACCCGCAACCGGTCCGGATCCCGCGCCACCAGCGAGTGACAGTGAACCGACTGCAGCGGCCACCCCAGGCGCGCGGCCGCCAGCGAAAAGGCGGAAGGGCCGGGGTGGCAGTCCATCATCTCCGGAGGAAAGGTGCGCGCGAGCGTCGCCCCCACTCCGTACCAGAACGGGTCACCACTGGCGAGCACACAGACCGGCCGCCCCTGCCACTGGCGTATCCGTTCAATGCCCTCACTGAACGGCGACGGCCAGGCTTCCCGCTGCTGGCCTGAAATGGCCGGCAGGTGATCCAGATGGCGCTGGCCCCCGATCACGAATTCCGCCCCGGTTACCGCCGCCCGGGCCGCCTCACCCAGCGCGTCCCAGCCAGCCTCGGACAGCCCCACAACGCTCAGCCAGCGTTGCGTTCCCGGCTCGCCACAAGACGTGTTCTCCGCGCTCGCTGTATAATCCCGTTTTTCATCCATTTCCCGACTCCGGCAACCAACCATGGCCTTTCGCATCCTGATCCTCGGCGGCACCCGCGACGCCATGACACTGGCGGAACAGCTCCTGGAAAAACCCGAGCTGGAACCCACCTACTCACTAGCGGGCCGTACCCGCCGCCCCCTGCCACCGGCACTGCCAACCCGCCGGGGCGGCTTCGGCGGTATTGAAGGCCTGAAGCAGTGGCTCATGGAGCACGACATTGCCGCCGTGGTGGACGCCACCCACCCGTTCGCCGCCGAGATGTCCCACAACGCCGCCATTGCCTGCCAGGAGCTCGACCTGCCTCTGGGCCGGCTCGAACGCGAACCCTGGGCGCCCCAGTCCGGCGACGACTGGTACCCGGTACCCGACCTCCACGAAGCGGCCCGCAAAGCCACCGGACTGACCGCGGCGGGTGACACCCTCTGGCTCACCACCGGCCGCACCAGCCTCCCGGCCTTTGAGGGCATCCCCGACCGCCACCTGCTCGTGCGCTGCGTCGATCCTCCGGACCCCGAGCCCGCGTTTCCGGACTGGACCCTGATTGAAGACCGCGGCCCCTACCACCTCGAGGACGAACGCCGCCTCATCAGCGACCACAACGTCGCCGCCCTCATCACCAAGAACTCCGGCGGCCAGGCCGCCCACCCCAAACTCGACGCCGCCCGCGAGGCCGGCATCCCGGTCATCATCATCGACCGCCCCTCCCTGCCTCCGGCCACCCACTCCTTCCAGTCCCCGGAAGAAGTCACACAATGGCTGGAACAGGCGCTAAAGGTTATCGAGGCGTATCAGACGGGGTCCGGGGAGCTCTGAACGGGAAGCTCTGGAGCCATGGATGGCGTAAGAGCAGCGTACACGGACGTATTTACAGCGATTCCCGTTCAGAGCTCCCCGGAGCCCGTCCTTCGAGGCGCTAAACATAATCCCGGGGACTGTAAACAAACCAACGATCCCCATGACGCACATACCGCCCCCGGGAATTCCCAACCAGAACCACCGTCCGCATATCCACCTCGGTCGGATCCGCCTCCGCCAGCGTCGTCATCCGAACCCACTCATCCGGCCGCCCGACCGCCGCCGCGAACACCACCGGCGTCTCCCCCCGCTGCTCCGCCCTCAGGAGCGACAGCGCCTCGCCCAGCTGCCAGGGCCGGCTCGAGGAGCGCGGATTGTAGAACGCCATGGCAAAATCCGCCCGAGCCGCCAGCTGCAGCCGGTTCGCGATCACCGACCAGGGCTTGAGATTGTCCGAAAGCGAGATGGCACAGAAGTCATGCCCCAAAGGCGCTCCCACCCGGGCAGCCGCCGCCTGCAGCGCCGACACTCCCGGATGCACCTCAAACTCAACGTCCGCCCACTCCGGTCGTGCCTGATGATCCAGCACCTCGCAAAGAGCCGCCGCCATGGCAAAAATGCCCGGGTCGCCCCCGGACACCACCGCCACACTGCGCCCTTCCGCAGCCAGGTCCAGCGCCCCGGCAGCCCGCTCCAGCTCCACCCGGTTGTCCGAGGGATGGCACTGGTGGCGTTCCGAGGCCAGCCGGTCCAGGTAGGGCCCGTAGCCCACCAGGTCCGTCGCCTGCTCGATCAGCTCCCGGGTCTCCGGCGTCACCCACTCAGGGCCGGCCGGGCCCACGCCGATCACGTCCAGCCGTTTCATACCCGCACCCCGGGGCCGGGAATCAGTACCATGGAGAAGTACGGCGCCTTGCCGTCCGGCGCCTCCACCAGCGGCATGACCCGCTCCTCCGGCATGCTTGCCTTCTCCACGTACCAGGCCCGCTCCTGGAGGCCCAGGTCCGTCACGATGCGTCGGAGCAGTGGCAGGTTGGTGCCCACCTTCATGATCACCGTGGCCCGTTCCGGATCAATACTGGCCCGCAGGGCCTTCTCGTCCATGGTGCCCGGGATCACCCGCAGCTGGTCGTCGCGCATCATCAACGGATGCGGCAACAGGGCGCCGCCGGCCATCATGGCCCCGACTCCCGGCACCACCGTGCTCTCAAACCGGTCCTTGAGACGCAGGTAGATGTGCATGAAAGAGCCGTAAAAGAAGGCATCGCCTTCATTGAGCACCGCAACAGAACGGCCGGCTTTCAGGTGCTGGGCAACAGCCTCGGCGGATTCCTCGAAGAAATCCTCGATCTGCTGGCGGTATTCCGGGCTGCCATGGGGAATCTCGTTGGTCACCGGGTAGACCAGGGGCAGTTCCTCGTGCTCATCGGTGATATGGGCCTCGCAGGAGGTCCGCGCCCGCCCGGGGCCGCTGCGTTTGCAGAAGTAGGCCACCACCGGGCATTCGGACAGGAGCCGTGCAGCCTTGAGGGTGATCAGTTCCGGATCGCCGGGGCCCGTGCTGATGCCGTAGAGATGGCCGTAACCGGCCGCGTCCTGTGGGATTGTGAGTGCATCATTCATGATGGTCATTCCGTTTCGCTGGCCAGGGCGTTCACGGCGGCGGCGGCCATGGCGCTGCCGCCGCGGCGTCCGTGGACGGTAAGGAAGGGGAGATCCGGGGTCGCCGCGAGGGCTTCCTTGCTTTCGGCGGCGCCGATGAACCCCACGGGAAAGCCGAGTATGGCGGCCGGGCGCGGAGCGCCGTTGGCCAGCCGGTTGAGCAGGTGGAACAGGACGGTCGGGGCGTTGCCGATGGCCACCACGCTGCCCTCGAGGTGCTCATCCCAGAAGTCCACGGCGGCGGCGCTGCGGGTGTTGCCGATGGCAGCGGCGTGCTCGGGCACGCGTTCGTCCCGCAGGGTGCAGATGACGGCGTTGTTCGCGGGCAGGCGTTTACGGGTGACGCCGTGGGCGACCATTTCGCTGTCGCAGAGGATGGGGGCGCCGGCCTGCAGGGCGGCTTTCGCGGAAGCGGCAACGTCAGGGGACCAGCCCATGGCGTCGACAAGGTCGGTCATGCCGCAGGCGTGGATGAGGCGGACGGCGGTTTTTTCCAGGTCCGCGGGCACGGCAGCGAGGTCCGCTTCGTTGCGGATGGTGGCGAAGGAGGCGCGGTAGATGGCGGCGCCGTCCTTTTCGTAGTCATGGAGTTCGTCCATGGTCATTCCCTTCATCAATGTTCAGTACAGAAAACGTTGTCACCAGCTTTCAACTTATTTGCCGGTCAGGCATCGGGGAGTGTTCTCCGGGAATCGCTGTAAATACATCCCTGTACGCTGCTCTTCCGCCATCCCTGGCTCCAGAGCTTCCCGGAGAACACTCCCCGATACCTTCCGTTTAACCGCATAGTTATCGCCACGCCCATTGATCCCACCTCACGGCTTTATCCTTACCCCTCGTGCGACGAGCCACCAGGCGAGTATTCCAGTGGACACAGTCACCACCGGCAGTACCAGCAACATCCATCCACCGCCGGTGGTTCCCTCATCAAGCAGGCTGTACCGGAAGCCGTCCACGATGTAGACCATGGGGTTGGCCAGGGAGGCGGTATCCCAGGGGGCCGGGAGGCGGTCGATGGGGTAGAAGACACCACCGAGGTAAATCAGCGGGGTCAGCAGGAAGGTGGCGATGACGGAGGTGTCGTCGAAGCTGCGGGCGAAGATGCCGTTGATCAGGCCGGCGAAGGAGAACAGGAGCGCGCTCAGGACCGCGACCAGCAGGGCGGCGCCGGGGTGGGCCAGTTGCAGGCTGGTCATGGGCAGTGCGATCAGCAGCACCAGGGCGCCGGCCATAAGGCCGCGCAGCACGGCGGCGGTGGCGAAGCCGGCGACGATGAGCCAGGCGGGCATGGGAGCGACCAGCATTTCCTCGATGTGGCGCTGCAGCCGGGCGCCGAAGAAGGAGAGCGTGGTGTTGTTGTAGGCGTTGGTGACCACGGCGAAGAGCACCAGGCCGGGCATGAGGTAGTCGGCGTAGCTGGCGCCGCCGACTTGACCGAGGTCGCGGCCGACGAACTGCCCGAAGATGACCATGAAGAGGGTGGCTGTGACCACGGAGGGCAGCAGGTTCTGGATCCAGGAGCGCAGGAAGCGCCGCACCTGTTTGATCACCAGGCCCTGGTAGGCGTTCCAGAGGATGGTGGCGTTCATGGCTGGTCCTCCCCTTTGGGCTCGCCGCCTTCGAGAAGACGCAGGAAGCGGGCTTCGAGGCCCTGGTCGCCGGTGCCGCTGCCGGCGTCGGCGCCGAAGAGGCGTTCGGGAATGTCGTTGGCGATCAGGCGGCCTTCCTTGAGCACGGCGACGTTCTGACAGAGGTCGCGCATTTCCTCGAGGTAGTGGCTGCTCATGAGAATGGTGGTTCCGGCCATGTTGAGTTCCTGCAACAGGGCCCAGGTGTCGCGCCGGGCTTCCACGTCCAGGCCGGCCGTGGGTTCGTCGAGGATCAACAGTTCCGGTTCATGGACCAGGGCACGGGCGAGCATCAGGCGACGCTTCATGCCGCCCGACAGCCCCCAGGGCTTGCGTTCGGCGCGTTTCTGCAGGCCTACCCGCTCCAGCACCACACGGGCCCGCTCCCGGGCACGGCGGCGCGGCAGGCCGTAGTACATGGCCTGGGTCTCAATGATCTCGTTGATGGGCTCGAAGCTGTTGAAGTTCACTTCCTGGGGGACGAGGCCGACGCGGCGCCGGGCGGCGACGGGATCGCGTTCCGGATCGTGGCCGAACAGGCGCACGCTGCCGGTCTCCAGTCGCACCAGCCCGGTCATCAGGCCGATCAGGGTGCTCTTGCCGGCGCCGTTGGGGCCGAGCAGGCCGTGGAAGGCGCCCCGTGGCACACTAAGGTCCACGCCCGCCAGCGCTGGCTGGCCGCCCTTATAGGTCTTGTGCAGCCCCTGGAGGTCGATGGCGGTGTCCGTCATGCCACCTCCTCGGCAAACCCGGTGAGTTCGCCCTGGCGGCTGACGCTGCATACCGTCAGGTGATGCTCGCCGGGCAGGTAGTCGCGCATCCGCGCCAGACCCAGGCCGGCCATGCGGTCGCCCAGGGGGACGCCGGTCTGCTGGCAGGCTTCCAGCGCCTCGATGCTGGTGTTGGCGTTGCGGATCCATTCAGCCAGATCCGCCCCAGCACCGGCAGCCAGGGCCTGGTCGGCCAGGAAGTCGAAATCGATGGCACAGCGTTGGCTGTGAGTGTCCGGCTCGCCGGCAGCGAACTTGCTGAGCTTGCCGAAGCCGCTGGCCAAGGTCACGCGGGGCAACGGGTATTTCTTCAGGTACTTGAGAAGGGCGCCGAACATGTCGCCCATCTCGACGATTGCGCCCTCTTCCAGCCCGAAATACGACCGGGCAAAGGTTTCGCTGGTACCGCCCGTGCAGCCGGCGATACCGACGGTACCGACCGCACCCGCGGCCGCGAGGAACCGCCGCCGCCGAACGTCGCGTCCGCTCGGTTCTCTCTCGTCACCGTCCCGTCCACTTCGTCCATCGGATTCGTGTCTCGTCATGTACTTTAGGCTAACCTAAAACAACTTATTCGTGTCGGTTCAGTCGTCC
>NZ_CAJXMA010000074.1:0-13320 GCF_913056445.1 uncultured Halovibrio sp. | reverse complement strand
TCATTGAATACCGCCGAATACAGCGGGTTGTCGCGGAAGCTTCGGCGCATGAAAAAGGCCCCGCCCCGGCGCAGCAGCGGGCCCACAATGGGCATGTTCAGGTTGATTCCCGCCGCGATGTGCGGCGGCATGAGGCCGTTCTTGTAGAGGACGAACGACAGCAGCAGGTAGTCGATGTGGGAGCGGTGGCAGGGCACATAGACAACGGCGTTATCCCGCGCCGCTTCCTGCGCGGTTTCGATGTTGTTCACCCGGATACCGTCGTAGAGTCGGTTCCAGAGCCAGCCCAGGACGACTTCGAGAAAGCGGATGGTGACCATCGAGAAGTTCGAGGCGATCTCGTGGGCGTACTTGAGGGCCCGCTCCTTCGCCCGTGCCTGGTGAATGTCCTCGTGCTCCGCTGTCTCGCGGATGGCGTCCTTCACCGGCTGGCTTCGCACCAGTGAGTTCACCAGTGTGCGCCGGTGGGAGAGGTCGGGGCCGATCACGGCCTGGCGGACGCGCCGGAAGTGCACCCGCAGGATGCGCGCCAGTTTGCGCTGGGCCACGGACTCGCTGCGCGCTTCACTGACGGCTTCCTGGAGTGACAGTGGCCGGTTGAACTGGACAAACAGATTCCGGCCATGCATGAGGATGGTGAAGAATTTCTGCAGTGGGCCGGTGACGGACCAGCTGTCCGAGAGCATGATCTTGAGCAGGGACTTCTCTTTGTCCGGCGAACGGCCCCAGAACAGGGAGACGGGTACAATCTGGACATCCTTGCCGGTACGGCATCCCTGGGTGACCAGCGCCTCGAAGCGTTCCGTGGGAACCGGTGTCTGGCGGAGCCGGCGGAGACCACCCCGGCGCTGGTAGAGAAAGAAGAAGGAATGCTTCAGGCCCTCGCCCAGGGGCAGCGGTCGCTCGGCCCGGGGCAGACCGGCGCGCTTGAGTTCCTCTTCCAGCACCAGCCGGCTCGACAGGGAGCTGTACTGCAGCACGTAGCAGACGGGCTTTTCCGGATCCAGTCCGAGCTGCTCCCGGTCGGCACCCAGAACACGGCTGCGCACCCACAGGTAGATGAGTCTGCGCAGAAGGGTCAGGATCAGGTTTCCGGGGCCTTTCAGGAACGCCATGCCTACTCCGTTCGGGGTCCGTGGTCGAGTCGGGGACAAGTTTACGCCTCGCGGGGCAGTCGGCAAAGTCCCGTTGCTTGCCGCCATGGCAGGGGCTGATTATAGTGCCCTGCATGGACACTCTGACCGACTTCGTTGCCGATCCCTGGGCGGTTGCCACTCCGGAACGTGAGCGCGTGGCCGTTTTCAGTGACGGGCTGGACCTCTATCCTGCTGCGGAAGGGGGGCTCTTCCACAGTACTACTGCGCTTCCAGACAGTGTCGGGGAGCTGCTGCCCGTGGGCTGTCTGGGCCGGGACCGGCTGTACGTGGCGCGTGCCAGCGGCGTTGAGGGGCAGAGTCTGCGTTCGGTCTATCCCAACGCCTCGCCGGCCGAGCGGGCTGCCCTCGGCGCGGCCCGGCAGCGGCTCCAGTGGGTGCAGGATCATGCCTTCTGTGGCCGCTGCGGGGGTCCCACCCAGTGGTATGAGCACGAATACACGCTCTACTGTGCTCACTGTGATCACCGCCACTACCCGCGGGTCTCGCCCTGCGTGATCGTGGCTGTCCACGACGGGGACTGGCTGCTGCTTGGTCGCAGCCCCCGCCACCCACCGGACCTGTGGACCCTGATTGCCGGTTTCATCGAGCCGGGAGAGTCAGCTGAAGCGGCGGTAGCACGGGAGGTCCAAGAGGAGACCGGCGTTCAGCTGGCGGACGTCCGCTATCACGGTTCCGAAAGCTGGCCGTTTCCCCATCAGCTGATGCTCGGTTACAGCGCCCGGTTCGCAGGCGGCCCATTACGTCGCGCCGAGGATGAGCTGGTGGCACTGGAGTGGTTCCACCGGGATTCGCTGCCCAGGGTTCCGGGAGATTGGACCATTGCCGGGCGGTTGATACAGGCCTTCAGCCAGGGGCGTGCCTGATGCACCAGAGCTGTCCCCGGATCCTGCTGTTTGACAGCGGCATCGGCGGGCTCAGTATCGCGGATGCGATCCGTCTCCGGCTGCCTGATGCGGACATGGTCTATGCTGGAGACAATGCCGGCTTCCCCTATGGGGATCTGCCGGAGCATGAGGTGGTGGCACGCTGTGTGGCTCTGGTGGAGAAGGCACTGGCCCGGTGGCCCTGTGATCTGGTGGTAGTGGCCTGTAATACCGCCAGCACCGTCGTGCTGCCCATGCTGCGCTCCCGGCTTCGCCTGCCGGTGGTTGGTGTTGTGCCGGCCATCAAACCCGCCGCAGCACTGAGCCGCAACCGGCGGCTGGGGGTTCTGGCAACGCCGGCCACCGTGGATCGGCCCTATCTGGCGTCGCTGATTGATGAATACGCCGCGGATTGCACGGTGCTGAGGCTGGGCAGTTCCGAGCTGGTCCGGATTGCGGAAATGGGGCTGGCGCAGGGGTGGGTGGACGATGAACAGGTCCGCGCCATACTGCAGCCCCTGGCGGCTGGCGATCCGGATACGGTGGTGCTCGGGTGCACGCATTTCCCCCTGATCCGGGAGGCACTGGCGCGGGCCATGCCGGGCGTGAGGCATTGGGTGGATTCCGGGGATGCCATTGCCCGACGGGTCGTTCAGCTTCTGGATGAGACTACAGGCGATGGAACCGGCACCGGACAGGGGAGCAGCACTTTCCTGTTCACCGCGGAACCCCCGGCGGGGCTCCGGCACTGGCTGGAAGTAAGCCAGCCCGGCACCCGCGGGGGCGGCCCTCAGATCAGCCGCGTCAACCTGAATACCGCCAGAAACTCCAGCATCGGCAGCGCGGGCTTGTGGCAGCAGTAGGTTCTCTCGATCTCACCCCGGAACCGTGACTTCGTGAACTCCAGTCCCCTGAAGTTGTAGAAGCGGTTGCCGTGCCTGTACACGCCCCGGCAGAGACTCTTGAGAATGCGGCTTTCCTGCGGTTCCGTTTCCTCGGATAGGTGCAGGGGGATCAGACCCAGATCGAGACGTGGCACACCTTCCGCCTGGAAGGTTTCCATGGCGTGCGCCATGATGGTGTAGAAAATCCCCTGCCG
Organism: uncultured Halovibrio sp.; assembly: GCF_913056445.1. Lineage (NCBI taxonomy): Bacteria > Pseudomonadati > Pseudomonadota > Gammaproteobacteria > Oceanospirillales > Halomonadaceae > Halovibrio > uncultured Halovibrio sp. The sequence goes on along the minus strand of NZ_CAJXMA010000074.1, from coordinate 10,201 downwards.
GAAATTGGCATTGGCCCGCGAGATGTTCGGGACGTAGCTGACGATCTCATTGCGCTCGTAGACCGGGTCGAAGTAGATGAACCCAACGGCCTTACCGTCCTGATAGGCATAGAAGTGGCGTTCGTTCTCCCGGTACTCCATGTCCATGGGCCGGATCAGGAAGCGGATCTCCTGGCGCTTGCACTGGCGGGTGCGGATCCAGGCGTCCGAGATTTCGCGGGTATGGTCATCACTGAACCGTTCCTGGACGGTGATGCCGGCTTCCCTCGCCTGATTGAGGGCGGTGCGGATGACCTGTTTCTTCTTGCCCTTGAGCGACCACTGGCTCAGGTCCACCCGCGATTCCGCACCAAACTGCGTACCGTAATAACCGAAGCGCTCGTGCAGGACTTCCATAACCGGGCGGGAGACCTGTACGTAGCAGACGTTCGAAACCCGGCGCTCAAACCGTGAAAGCATCAGCTCCCGGTCTTCCGGAGCACAGACCGGATCCGAGAGCACGAAGTTCAGCCCCCATTTCTTCATGTAGCCGATGTAGCCAACACCGGGCACATCGAAGTAGTGCATGCCGGGCTGCAGTGTCGAGAACGACTGCGAGTGGGAGCCGTACTGCTTGAGCAGTGCCACCCGCTCGGAGAAGCTTATGGGACCTTCCGGGATGTCCCGGAATCCGTCGAGCACCAGGGTCTGCTGCGTCATGGCTGGACTCCTTATTGTTATACGTGCTTCCTCAGCCGCGCTTCTCGGCAAGAATTGACCAGTAGCAATGGATGTTCAGCAGTGAGAAGCGTTTCTTGTCGCGGATTTCCAGGCCCAGACTTTCCAGATAGGCCGGGTAGTTGTAGATGCCGTGAAAGGCGTTGTCGGTGAACAGCCAGAAGAAACAGGCGGCGATGTACCAGTAGCCTTTCTTGAACAGGCGGGCCAGGGGGTTGCCGCTGGGGTAGATGAAATCCCCCACCACCAGCTGGGCCCGGGGTTTGCCGAGACTGACCAGGTGGCGCAGGACCTCGATCATGGTCGGGCGGTCGAACACATTCAGGAAGAAATTGGCGACCACCATATCGTACTGTTCGTACTCGGTGACCTTCATGATGTCGTCGTGGACCGTCCGGACATGGAGGTGGGGCGCCTCTCTGGCCAGCAGCTCCCGGAACCTGTTGAGCATGGTTTCCGATACATCCACAACCGTAACGTCGGCGCCGAGTTCGGCCGCGTGCAGGGCGTCCCGGCCATGGCCAACACCGGCTACGAGGACACGATCCCCGGGACTGACATTCCCGGAATGGAGCATGGCCGTCTTGCACTCATCGATGCTCCTGCCGCTGTAGACGCTGCTCAGGAAATCATAAACGGGGCCGACGATTCTGTATTTGTCCTGCATGGTCCGCACTGCCAGTCCTGAATGGGGTTTTGGAGGCCGTTCCGGCCACCGGATTCAGGAACCATGCTATACACATCCGGCCAGGGTCTCTGTGGAACAGACCGCAGTTTCCGGTTGCACGAGTTAACGAAAAAACCAAAAAATGCAACTTGAATCAGATATCTGATCTGATCGTTCGACAACTGGGCGCGAAGTTCTGATGTTTCCGGCATTGATTGTTCCGGAAGGCCGGGGCCGGATAGCCGTCGTCGGGTAAGGGAAAGGTCGTGTGCCGGTCAGATGACGCTGTAGTACACCGGTTCCGGTGAGGCGTCCGAGAGTGCGAGTTCGTCCCTGGGCCGGGCCTCACTGAAGTAATGGCCCTGGACACTGTCGCAGCCGAGTTCGCGCAGGTAGGCGAGCTGGTCCCGGGTTTCCACACCCTCGGCCACGATATCGAGCTGGAGTCCGCGGGCCATGGCGGTAATGGCGTTGACAATGCAGGCGCCTTCCTCGCCGTGACGGATGCTGCGCACGAAGCTCTGATCCACCTTGAGCGTGTGGATCGGCAACCGGTGGAGGTAGTTGAGGGAGGAATAGCCAGTACCGAAATCATCGATAGCGATCCGGATGCCGTAGCTTGAGAGCTGGTCCAGCTTGAGGCTGATCTGCTCCAGATCGCTGATGATCATGTTCTCGGTGATCTCGATCTCCAGGCGCTCGGGAGGCAGGTCATAGTGCTCCAGCCTCTGGAGTAGAAGATCCACAAATCGAGGATGCTCCACCTGCATGGGGGAGAAGTTGACCGACAGCCGGACATCCTCTTCCGTATTCTTCAGCCATGAACCCATCTCGCGGCAGGCCGTGGCCAGAACCCATTCACTGAGATCACCGATCAGGCGGGTCTCCTCGGCCAGTGGCAGGAATTCCCCCGGCTGCAGCAGGCCACGCGTGGGATGCTGCCAGCGTACCAGAGCCTCAAGTCCGCGACAGAGCCCGGTGCGCAGGCAGATCTGGGGCTGGTAGAAGACCCGCAGTTCACCCGCCTGGAGGGCGCGCCGCAGGTCGCGCTCCATACCGAGGCGGTGGGTGGTGTTCACGCTCATGGATTCCGTGAAGAACTGGTAGCCATCCTTGCCCCGGCCCTTGACGTGGTACATGGCCACATCCGCCTGCTGGATCAGTTCCTCAAGCTTGCTTCCTGACTCGGGGTAGAGGGCAATGCCGATGCTGACGCCTACATAGACCTCGTGCTCACCGAGCTTGAACGGGCTCCTGAGCGCCTCCATCAGCTTGCGGGCGATGGTGCGGGCGTCGTCGGCGTGCCGGATCTCGGGCAGCAGCAGGGTGAATTCGTCGCCGCCAAAGCGTGACAGGGTGTCCCCCTGGCGCAGGCAGCCCTCAAGGCGCTGCGTCACGGCCTGCAGCAGCCGGTCGCCCATGGCATGGCCGAGGCTGTCATTCACCACCTTGAAGCGGTCCAGATCGATGAACATGACCGCCAGCTTCTGGTTGTTGCGCTCCGCCTGGGAAATGCTCAGGCCCAGACGGTCCTTGAACAGGGCCCGGTTGGGCAACCGGGTGAGCAGGTCGTGATAGGCCTGGAAGTTGATGAAGGCCTCGGCTTCCTTGCGTTCGGTGATGTCGCGGGCCGTTCCGTAGATCTGGAAGGCGGCCTCACCGGGGGCGCCGGATTCGTCCTCCATGGGGAACGCGGTGATCTCGAAATGCCGGTTGCCCCGCGCACTGCCACGGGATTTGAGTCTGAGCTCGATGGTCCGCGGGTTGTCGGCGCTGATGGTGGGGTCCCGGAAGGCCCAGTCCACCCGGCCCACATCCTGCTCTTCGATCAGGTGGCGGATATGCCGGCCTTCAAGGTCTTCTGGGCGGTAGCCGAGCAGGGATTCCACCTTGCTGTTGAGGAACCGGAAGTGGCCGTTGCGGTCCAGGATGAACACGATGTCCGGTGAACTGTTCACGATGCAGCGGTGCAGCTGCTCGGACTGGCGCAGCTGTGTCTGAGCCTCCTGGTGACACTGTTCCAGCTGCCGCGTCTCCAGCACGCTTTCGACAGTTGCGGTCAGTTCCTCACTGTCGTAGGGCTTGCGTAGATAGTCATAGGCACCGCGCCGCAGGGCACGGCTGATGGCATTGAAAGAGGTGTCGCCGCTGATGACCACCACGGCGCTATCGATGCCGCGACGGTCCAGAAACGCCATGACCTCATGCCCGCTGATATCCGGCAGGCGGAGATCCAGCAGTACAAGCTCATACCGGCCCCTGCCGAGTTTCTGGCAGGCATCATTGCCGTTGAAGGCGGTCTCCGGGTGGTAGCCCTGGTGTGCGAGCAGGTTATGGAGGCTGCTGCAGACCGCTGTGTCGTCATCGACGATGAGCAGAGGCGTCCCGGCTGTTTCAACCTTGTTATCGTTATTATCTGGATCCATGACGGAAGACGGCCCGATCGGATTCAGGGTTCAAGTCTAGCCGGTGATGGACGATTGTGCGCCCTGCCTCTCCGAAACTTTGAACCCGGTCTCACTTTTTATGCTAGGAAGCCTAATCCATTTGTCCGGGAAATGAAAGATTTGTAGCTGTCAGTTCAGCATGCACTCCAACAAATACGCCGAACAGTCTGGTTGTGCCCCTGCTTCAGTGCGGGGCGGGACTGTCCCGGACTGGTCAGCCGGCGTACAATGATCCGATGCGGTTGGCAGTATCTGCGGTGTCGGAATGAATCATAACAACAGCTCCAGCGCAGTTGACCGCCCGGAATCCGGTTCCCGGGTCCCGCTCACCCTCGCGATCACCGGGGGCAAGGGTGGTGTGGGCAAGACCCAGGTGGCTCTCAACCTGGCTCTGGTCCTGGCGCGCCAGGGCTATCGTACGCTGCTTCTGGACGGCGATGTGGAACTCGCCAACGTGAACGTGATGCTGGGGGTCTATCCCGGCATGACGCTGGAGCACGTGGTGCTGGGGGAGCGGACCCTGGATGAGGTGCTGCTACCGGTCACCGAGAATCTGGATCTGCTGCCAGGAGCATCCGGGGTGCCGGGGTGCCTGGAGCTGGACAGCGCACGGCGCGAAGATTTCCTGGCGCAGCTCAGGACGCTTGAGCAGGGCTATGACCGTGTCATCATCGATACCGCTGCTGGCCTGAGCACTCCCGCGCTGCACATGGTCGCCGCCTCCCATCTGGCGGCGCTTGTGATCACGCCGGATCCGACGTCTCTCACCGATGCGTTCTCCCTGGTCAAGGTGCTTCACCGCAAGGGATACCGGCGCACGCCCAGTGTCATCGTCAACATGGCACGCGGAGCTACCGAGGCACAGACCGTCTACCGCCGTTTTTCGACCGCTGTCTCCCGGTATATCGGCGTCCAGCTGCACTATCTGGGCGCCATCTGGCGGGACGAGACCATAGCCCAGTCCATCAGCACCCAGCGTCCCGTCGCGATGATGGATGACAGTGACCCTTCCTGCCGCCAGTTCTGGACTCTGGCCGACATGCTGGCGGTGCGCTGCTCCCAGGGCGTCGCGCCGGCCAATGGGTTTGCCCGGTATTGGGGACGGCTGGTCCGCCGGCGCCACCAGCAGCGCAGTGAACAGCAGCCACAGAAGGCGGTGGCGACTGGCAGTAACCGTGAATGGCTTGCCTCACTGGGTGAGCGCCTGCACCGTTCCCAGGGCGATCCGCTGAGCCGGTACCGTCTGATTACCGGGATACTCGAGACCCTCGGGGAGTCCGTGGACGAGGATGCGGTGGAAGCGCTCCAGACGGGCCTGGCGGCGATGAACTGGGAAGAAGCTCCGGTCACGGTGCGGCGGGCCGCCTCCGAACATTTCCGGCAGCTGGCGCGGGTTGTGGCTCCGCCAGAGGGGTTGCGGCCGGAGGAGGGCAGGGCGCTGGGCGCCGGGGCGGACGCCTCGGGAGAGCCGGCTACGGAAGACTCTGGTCCGGGGTAACCATCCCTTTACTGATTGCGGGAAAGCGATCACGTTTCAGGGGGTGATCAGATCCTGCTCAATGTTACACTCAGGTCTTGACCGCAACCCCGAGACTCACTTTCAGGGAGGTGACCATGGAATCGGAACAGGCCAATGCCGCAGCCAGTGAGTCCAGTGTGCTCGGTGAACTCCAGGGCAAACGGGTACTGATCACGGGTGTGACGGGGTTCGTCGGCAAGGTGGTGCTGGAGAAACTGATCCGTGCGGTGCCGGACATCGGTGGCATAACGCTGCTGATACGCGGCAATCGGCGTCATGGCACCGCCAGCGAACGGTTTGCAAACGAAGTGGCGACCGCCTCCGTCTTTGACCGGCTGCGTGTGGACGAGCCGGAGCGGCTGGATACCTTTCTGGACAGCCGGATCCAGTGCGTGACCGGCGAGATTACGGAACCCTGCTTTGGCATGACCCGCGCCCGCTTCCAGGAACTGGCGGCGGAAACCGACGGTGTCATCAATGTGGCTGCGAGCGTGGACTTCCGTGAGCCGCTGGACCAGGCCCTGGCGATCAACGCGCTGAGCCTGCGTAATGTCACCGAGTTTGTGCAGGAGGCCGGGGACATACCACTGGTGCAGGTTTCCACCTGCTACGTGAACGGCTACAACCGTGGCCACCGCCACGAGGAGCTGGTCACACCCGCCGGTCGGGGGATCACCCGGGACCCGGACGGGACCTGCCGTGTCGAGGATCTGATCGTCACTCTCCAGGATCGTATTGCGGATCTGCGCAGCCGCTACAGCGGGCAGAAACTCCAGGAGGAACTGGTCAATCTCGGGATCCGGGAGGCCAACCGTCTTGGTTGGAACGACACCTATACCCTGACCAAGTGGATCGGCGAGCAGCTCCTGGCCCGCAACCTGCGTGGTGGCTCGGTAACCATTCTGCGCCCCTCGATTGTTGAGAGCACACTGGAGGAACCGGTACCCGGCTGGGTCGAGGGTGTGAAGGTGGCGGATGCCGTCATCATGGCCTATGCCCGGGGCAACGTCATGTTCTTCCCCGGGCGCCGGCGGGGCGTGATCGACGTCATCCCGGCGGATCTCGTGGCCAATGGCATCATCCTCTCGCTGGCGGAACAGTTGCAATCGCCGGGTCGGCAGCGCATCTACCAGTGCTGCAGTGGCTCATCCAACCCGCTGCGGCTGGATGAGTTCATCAACCATGTCATGACGGAAGCCAGGGAAAACCATCAGGCCTATGACCACCTGTTCTACCAGAAACCGAAGCTGCCTTTCCTGGCTGTGAACCGGCGCCTGTTCAATACCGTCAGCTGGGGTGCCGGTATTCCGGTCAATGCGGTCCGCCGGGGGCTTCAGTGGCTGGGTCGTGATGCCGAGCTGAAAACGGTAGAGCATTTCCAGACGACCATGAAACTGGCTACAACTTTCGGTTTCTATTCCTGCCCGGACTACACCTTCCATAATGACCGGCTGCTGGAGATGGCGCAGCGGATGGGGGATGAGGACCGCCGACTCTTTCCCGTGGATGCGCGGCGTATCAACTGGCGCCGCTATATCCGCAGTGTGCACCTGGCCGGCCTTAACGGGTATGCCCTGAAGGAACGCAAACTCTACCGGATGAAACAGCGCCGCAACCGCCGGCGCGTTGCCTGATTGAACGGCGCTGGTGGCAAGCGCCGTTCAGCTGTCATACAGTCATGGTATCCCCCACCGAAGGAGAACCGCCATGGCTGCGGACAGTGTCTATCCCATCAGTGATTCCATGAAGAACGCCCATATCAACAGGGAGCAGTACGAAGCCATGTACCGGGAATCCATTGAGGATCCTGATGGTTTCTGGGGCAGGCATGGTAAGCGCATCGACTGGATGCGCCCCTACACGAAAGTCAAGAACACCAGTTTTGACCGCAACAACCTCAGTATCCGCTGGTTTGAGGACGGCACCCTCAACGCCTCGGTCAACTGCCTGGACCGCCATCTGGCGGACAAAGGCGATCAGACGGCGATCATCTTCGAGGGGGACGAGCCCGATGTCTCCCGTTATGTGAGCTACCGCGAACTGCACGAAAAGACCTGCCGCTTTGCCAATGCCCTGAAAGGCCTGGGCGTGAAAAAAGGGGATGTGGTGACCCTCTACATGCCCATGATCGTGGAAACCGCTGTGGCCATGCTGGCCTGCGCCCGCATCGGCGCCATCCATTCGGTGGTTTTCGCGGGTTTTTCTCCCGAGGCGCTCGCGGCACGCATCGGCAACGGTGGCTCCCGCTTCGTGATCACCGCGGACGAGGGCGTTCGGGGTGGCAGGCGCATTCCCCTCAAGAGCAATGTGGACCAGGCGCTGGAGGAGCCGGCGGCCAATGTGGTCGAACGCGTCGTCGTGCTGGGTTATACCGGTGGGGCCATGCAGTGGCATGACAGCCGTGATGTGGATTTCAACGGCCTTATGGAAGAGGCGGAGCCCTGGTGTGAGCCCGAGGAGATGAACGCCGAGGATCCGCTGTTCATGCTCTACACCTCCGGTTCAACCGGGGCCCCCAAGGGGGTGCTCCACACCACCGGAGGCTACATGGTCTACACCAGCATCACCCACGAGTACGTGTTCGACTACCGACCGGGGGATGTGTTCTGGTGCACCGCCGACGTGGGCTGGATCACCGGGCACAGTTACACGCTGTACGGCCCACTGGCGAACGGCGCCACGACCCTGCTTTATGAGGGCATCCCCACCTACCCGGATGAATCCCGTCTCGGGCGGATCGTCGACAAACACCAGGTGGCGACGCTCTATACCGCCCCCACGGGCATCCGTGCGCTCATGGCGGGCGGTGATCATGTGATGGATGGAACCTCCCGGGCCAGCCTGAGACTGCTGGGAACCGCCGGTGAGCCCATCAACCCCCAGGCCTGGGAATGGTTCTACCGGGTGATCGGTAACGAGCAGGCACCGATCGTGGACACCTGGTGGCAGACCGAGACCGGTGGGGTGATGATCGGGCCATTGCCCGGGGCGATGGAACTCAAGCCCGGTTCGGCCACCCGTCCCTTCTTCGGGGTTCAGCCCGCGCTCTTCGACAGCGAGGGTAATGAACTGGAGGGCGCCACAGGCGGCAATCTGGTCATCAAGGACAGCTGGCCCGCCCAGATGCGCACCATCTTCGGGGACCATGAACGCTTCATCAAGACCTACTTCAGCACCTATGACGGCGTTTACTTCACCGGTGACGGCGCCAAGCGCGACGAGGATGGCGACTACTGGATCACCGGCCGTGTCGATGACGTGCTCAATGTCTCCGGCCACCGGCTGGGTACCGCGGAAGTGGAGAGTGCTCTGGTGGCCCATGACAAGGTGGCCGAGGCGGCGGTTGTGGGGTATCCGCATGACGTCAAGGGTGAGGGGATCTACGTTTACGTCACGCTCATGAAGGGGGAGGAACCCACGGATGCGCTGCGTGATGAGCTGGTGCAGTGGGTGCGCCAGCGGATCGGCCCCATTGCCACGCCGGATGTGATCCAGTGGGCGCCGGGGCTGCCCAAGACCCGCTCGGGTAAGATCATGCGCCGTATTCTGCGCAAGATCGCCTCCAACGAGACGGACAATCTGGGCGATACATCGACTCTGGCTGACCCGGGCGTGGTGGATGAGCTCATGGAGTACCGGGCTTTCCGCTGAATGCAGTGCAGTACCTGCCGCAGCTGGAGCCCCTTGCCATGGATGTTTTCCAGCGTTGTCTGGACAGCCTCTGAGGGTTATGTCTTCTGTTGTTGCAGCCAGCGGTCCAGCTGGTTGCCGAAGGCCTGCTTCTCACGCTGACCAAGTGGGGGCGGGCCACCGCTCTGGATGCCGCTGGCGCGCATGGTGTCCATGAAGTCGCGCATGTTCAGGCGGCTGCGGATGCTGTCACGGGTGTAGAGCTCGCCGCGGGGGTTCAGGGCGGTTGCGCCCTTCTCCATGGCCTCTGCAGCCAGCGGGATGTCGGCGGTGATCAACAGGTCGCCGGATTCGATAAGACGCACGATCTCATTATCCGCTTCGTCATAGCCGGAGCGCACCTGCATGTGTTCGATGCTGGGCAGTGAAGGAGCAGGAATCGGTTGGTTGGCCACCAGGACCAGCCGCATGCCGGTCCGCTTCACCGCCCGGTAGAGAATCTCCCGTATGGGCACGGGGCAGGCGTCGGCATCCACCCAGATCGTCATACCGCCATCTCCTTTGCGCGTTTGACCGCAGCCGGGGCCCCGGCTGCCAGCAGGACACAGCCCGTTGAACAGGCTGCCATGACCAGCACGATCGGCACCAGTGAGCCGCCGCTTATGGCGGCTGACCCCGCACTGATGAGACCCGCAATGGTGAACTGGGAGGCGCCCAGCATTGCCGAGGCGGTGCCGCCCAGCCGCGGGAAGAATTCCAGTGCATTCGCCATGTTGTTGGGAACCAGGGCTCCCATGCAGCCCGTGGCCACAATGATGCAGGCGGCCACCGCCCAGTAGGGGGCACCGGCCAGGGCACAGGCCACCAGGAGTGCGATAGCTGTGGCCTGGATGAACACATAGACCCGCAACAGGAGGACCCCCTGGAAGTGCAGCAGCAGCCGTCGATTGACCAGGCTGAAGACGGCCATGGCCCCTATGTTGGCGGCGAAGAGCGCCGAAAAGAGAGTGTTGGAGAGGCCGAACCATTCCTGGTAGATGAAGGAGGCGTTGGTGATGAACACCAGCATAGCGCTGAAAGCCAGGGCCTGGAGCGCGACGAAGCGCATGGTGGCAGGATGCCTGAGTACCAGCAGGTAGTTGGTGACCAGTGTATGCACGGGCGTACGATCGCGTTGCCTGGGCGTGAGCCGCCGGAACAGCGCAAAGTGCAGCAGCAGTG
>NZ_CAJXMA010000073.1:0-14175 GCF_913056445.1 uncultured Halovibrio sp. | reverse complement strand
GCTTGCCCGAGCCATTGCAACCGCCATCACCAACAATCCCCAGCGCCGGCAGGGATACCTGGACTGCGGGGGTGGCGTGTGTGTGAGCTGGTGTGTGGGCCACCTGCTGGAACCCATTGAGCCCGGGGACTACCGGCCGGAATGGCGACGCTGGCGCATGGACCTCCTGCCCATGATCCCGGAGGACTGGCAGCGGCGCCCCAAAGACGATGTCCGGGACCAGCTGAGCGTTCTGGAGCGACTGACGGCGGACGCTGCGGACGTGATCCATGCCGGGGATCCGGACCGGGAAGGCCAGCTGCTGGTGGATGAGGTACTGGAATGGTGTGGTGTGTGCGGCGCCGTCCGTCGCGTGCTGATCAACGATCTCAACCCTCCTGCCGTGCGCCGCGCCCTTGAGGAAGAAAGCAGCAACCAGCGCTTTGCCCCGCTCAAGGCCTCGGCGGAGGCACGCCAGCGCGCGGACTGGCTCTACGGCATCAACCTGAGCCGCGCCTACACCCTTCACCACCAGCAGCAGGGCAAGGAGGGAGTCTTCTCAGTGGGCCGTGTCCAGACGCCCGTTCTCGGGCTGGTGGTCGCACGGGACCGGGCCATCGAGGACTTCGAGCCCACGCCCTGGTTCCAGCTGGATGCCGCCCTCGCCCCGCCGGACACGCCGGACGCCCTGTTCCGGGCCCGCTGGCAGCCCGGCGAAGTACATTCCGCCCATATCGACGAGGAAGGTCGCCTGCTCCGGCGCAAACCCGCCGAGGACGTGAAAGCGAAGGTCACCGGGCAGGATGGCGAGATCACGGACGCCCGCTTCCGCGAACGCAACGAGGCACCACCGCTGCCGCTCTCACTCTCCGTGCTCCAGATCACGGCCGCCAAGCGATACGGGCTGGGTGCCGAGCAGGTGCTCAGCGCCGCCCAGTCCCTCTACGAGAAACACCGCCTCATCACCTACCCGCGCTCGGACTGCCGCTACCTGCCCGAAGCGCACTGGGAGGACCGCCAGGAACTGCTCGAAGCCATCCAGCGCAACCTCCCGGATCTGGCCCCCGAGGGCGTGCCGGACGATCCCGGCCGCCGCAGCCGTGCCTGGGACGACGGGAAAGTAAGCGCCCACCATGCCATCGTTCCCACCCGCCGGGTGATGGACCTGCAGAAGCTCAGCACCAACGAGCGGGCCGTCTACGACCTGGTGGCCCGTTTCTACCTGATGCAGTTCGAGCACGACGCCATCCACCGCGAGGGGCACCTGAGCGCGACCATTGCCGGCGAGCATTTCCGGGCTCGGGAGACCGGCCTGCTGTACGCGGGCTGGAAACGGCTGGAACCCGTTCAGCGCCGCCAGGAAGCGGAAAAGCCAAAAGCCCCCCTGCCGCGGCTGGATCCCGGCACACCAGTCCATTGCCACGAGGCCCGCTGCCTGGAGAAAACCACCCGGCCCCCTCTGCCGTTCACGGACGCCTCACTGCTCTCGGCCATGACCGGCATCGCCCGTTTTGTAAAAGACGAGGCCCTGCGCCGCACCCTTCGCGAGACCGACGGCCTGGGCACGGAAGCCACCCGTGCGGCCATTATCCAGACTCTTTTCAACCGGGACTTCCTGTACCGTGAAGGCCGCTCCATCCATGCCACAGGCAAGGGTCGTGCCCTGATCGATGGCCTGCCGGAAGACGCGACCACCCCGGACCGCACCGCCATCTGGGAATCCCGGCTGGAAGCCATCCGCCAGGGCGAGGCGGACACGGACGCCTTCCTGACCCAGCTCGCCAGCGACATCCGCACCCTGATCGAACCCGCCCGCAGCGCCTTCGCCCCACCGGAACCGGAACAGACCGGTGTCCACTGCCCACGCTGCCGGGCCCCGATGCGCCGGCGCAGTGGCCCTTATGGGGAATTCTGGTCCTGTTCGCGCTTTCCCGGATGCAAGGGAACGCGCCGCATCACAGAGCAGCCGGAACCCCAGGATGAACCGCAGGCGCAGGCTGAAGGGACATCGGATGGCATGGACCAGGCGCCGGTGCCCTGCCCCTATTGCTATGCGCCACTGGTCCGCCGCAATGGACGCAACGGCCCCTTCTGGGGCTGCAGCCGATACCCTGGCTGCCGCACCACGGTACCGGACCGTGACGGGAGACCCGACACCCGTGCCGTTTGACATGATTTCAGGGAATACCGCCAACGCCTTGAGAAAGCAGTGGCACTGATCCATGTTACCCTTTACAACATTTCAACAACTGCACCACAGGATCGGCCTGTGGAACGCTGTATGAAGGAACCCGGAGGGCCCAATGCGCATTGCACTTCTGGAGGATGAGCAGGAACAGGCGGACCGCATCGCGGAGCTGCTTGAGAAAGACGGGAAACAGTGCGACTGCTTCCCGACCGGTCAGGCGTTTCTCAGTGCCGTCACCCACAAAAGTTACGACCTGCTGATTCTCGACTGGCAGATTCCCGACATCGACGGGATCGAGGTCCTGCGCCAGGTCCGGCTCAACCTGGATTGGCCCATACCGGTACTGTTCGTGACCCAGCGCGACAGCGAACAGGACATCATCCAGGCCCTGGACGCCGGTGCCGATGACTACCTGGCCAAACCGCTGCGCCCGGGCGAGCTGCTGGCACGGGTTCGGGCGCTGCTGCGCCGGGTTCATCCGGAAGTGGAGAAGGAGGAGCTGGTCTTCGGGCCCTTCGTGATCAACACCACCAAACGCACCATCCACTGCCACGGTGAACTGATCGAACTGACGGACAAGGATTTCGACCTGACCCTATTCCTGTTCCAGAACCAAGGCCGGCTGCTCACCCGGGAAATGCTCCTTGAGCGGGTCTGGGGCGTATCCAGCGACATCAATACACGGACCGTGGACACACACATGAGCCGCCTGAGACGGCGGCTGGGCATCAAGCCGGAGAATGGCTACCGCATCAAGACCATCTACCAGCGCGGTTACCGGCTGGAAGCGGTGGACCAGGAGGCCGAAAGCGCCTGAAGGCGGGTTGGAGTTCCATGGGGCAGCAGGCAGTCGCAACCAGTTCAGTAGCACGCGGACCAATCCGTCTGTGGCCCTTCGTGATGGCCGCAATGGTGCTCTGCGCCATGCCGGCCAGCGGCGATGTCGCGCGCGGTTCCGCCAACGCGGAGCTCACCCTGGCACCGGCCCCCGCGGATTCCGATGGCGACTGGACCTACACCATCAAACCCGATGACACCCCAGCCGCCATCGCCGACCGCCTCCTCTCTGAAAACCGCAATGCCGGCCAGCTCATGGGTTACAACGGCCGGGCACGGGATGCAGCGCTGGAGCCCGGCAACACGCTCCAGGTGCCCGTTCAGTGGCTGGAACGCCGCCCCAGACCGGCCAGGGCAATTGCCGTGCGTGGCCAGGCCTGGCGGACCAGTCACCCGGAAGGCACCCGGGATCTGCTGGACGAAGGCGACCGCCTGAACGTCGGTGATGGCGTACGCACCGCCAGTGATGGCTATGCCCGCATCAGGCTGGCGGACGGCTCCACTCTGGCCATCGAGCCGGACTCCCGCCTGCAGTTCAACCGCCTGACCCAGTATGGCCGTGGTGCCATGGCCGATACCCGCATGAACCTGAAGCAGGGCCGCATCGAAACGCATGTGGAACCCACGGAAGAGAACGGTTCGCGGTTCGAGATCCATACGCCTTCCGCCGTGGCCGCCGTGCGTGGCACCCGTTTCGGCCTCGAAGCCCGCGAGGACGGCACCCTGCTGGAGGTGCGCGAGGGCGAGGTCTGGTTCGGTACCCGCCAGGACATGCAACCGATCCGCGAAGGCTATTCCGCCTTCCTTTCGCCCGGACCCGGCTCAGAGCCGGTGATCCGGCCCCTGCCACCCACATCACAGCTCGCCTCGAACGAGGACGGCCTTGAATCCGAGGTCCCCCTGCAGGCTCGGCCGGCAACGCTGCAGACCCCCGCCCAGGACGCCACCGTGAAACAGGGGCAACCGGAATTCGAGTGGTCTCTCCAGGGCGACTCCGAGCAGGCCCGTGTCGAAGTGGCACGCTCGGCCGCATTCGAGGAAACCATCGCCACCAGTACCTGGGAAACCGGTGACAGCGCACGCGTGAATGAACCACTGGAACCGGGCCAGTATTGCTGGCGGGTGGCAACACGCGCCGGCGGCGAGAGCACGGCGACCAGCCCGGTGAACTGTTTCAGGCTTGCCGGCAGCCTGGACGCTACCCGTGTCATCAGTGCCAATACCATCGACGACCGCGTCAACCTGTACTGGCAGAGCGTTGACAGTGCCGATGGCTACCGCATTCAGATCGCCGAAGACCGTGATTTTGAGCGCATCGTGCAGGACCGGGAGGTCAGTGAACCCGAAATCCGGATGCGCCTGGACCCCGGAGAGCGCTATCATGTGCGCGTAAAGGGCCTGGCTCCACCACCCATGCACAGTGACTGGGGAGAGGTTCGCGAAATCGCCGTGGAATGAACCACGAACCGGAAGGGATCTTCCGTATTATGGAAACCGCCGAGCTGCTGCCCTCCCGCCGTCTGGCACGCTGGCATCTCGCCCTGCCCCTGCTCGCCGTGCTGGTTCTGCTGCTCAGTACCTCCACCACCCAGCGGCTGGACTTCTGGCTGCACGACACCTTCATCCGCCTGATGCCGGTCACACCACCGGACGACCTGGCCATTGTCGCCATTGATGAGAAGAGCCTCGGAGCCCTCGGCCGCTGGCCCTGGCCCCGCCACCGCCATGCCAGCCTGATCAATCGGTTGGATGAGGCGGGTGCCGGACCCATCGCACTGGATATACTGTTTACCGAGCCCTCGCAAAATGGTCACGACGACCGGCTCCTGGCCGAGGCCATGGAACGCCACGGCAACGTGATTCTGCCCCTGCATATCTTCCCGGGAGACAGTGAAACGCCGTTGCGGGAATTCCTGCCGACTGCCCGGCTGACCCGGGCAGCAACGGCCCTGGGCCATGTGCATGCGGAACTGGACGACGATGGCATCGCCCGCACTCTGTTCCGGCGCCAGGGACTGGGAGAGGCCACCTGGCCCAGCCTCGCCGATGCCGTGGCCATGCAGGCCGGAATCCAGCGCCGGGCACCTGCGGCGACGGAACAGGCGGCGCCCTACGTGAACGTACGCAGCCACCGTGTCCATGTTCCCTTCACCCGGACCGGAGCGATTCCGCGCTTTTCCTATATTGACGTACTGAAAGGCCGGGTACCGGATTCCCGGCTTGCCGGCCGCACGCTTTTTGTAGGCCACACCGCCGCCGGCTTTGGCGATGTGCTGCCCACGCCCCTGTCCGGGCGCGGCAACCCCCTGACCGGGGTGGAGTTCCACGCCAACACCTATGCCGCCATGGCCAGGGACCGGCTGATCCATCCGGGATCGCTGTGGCCTGTGGCCGCTACCGGCATCGCTATCATCCTGCTGATCACACTGGCGTTTCCGCGCATGCGGCCAACGCGCACACTGCTGCTCAGCCTCGGCCTGACCGCTCTGCCCCTGCTGCTCAGTGCCCTCGCCATGCGCTGGCTCCAGCTCTGGATGCCCCCTGCGGCGCCGGCAGTGGTGGCGGCACTCGCCTTTCCCCTCTGGACGGCGGAGCGCCTGGCGCTGCTCACCCATTTCCTCAACCGCCAGCTGGACGCACTCGGCCATGAGCGCGATGTGCCCACCAGCGAGCTTGCGGATACAGCACCAGCACGCCTTCTGGAACATCTGGAGGAACTGCTGGGCGCACGGGATGGCTGGCTTGTTACCGAGGGGCAAGCGGTACGGGGGCAGCCTCCCGTGACCACCCACCAGTTCCAGCAACCCGGTAAGTGGCAGCACGAGGCCACCACCAGCCGTGTCCGCTTCCACCGCAACGGTGCCTGGCATGAGCTGGGCCTGGTCTGGCCCACGAGCGGTACGGACGATGCACGGCGCGCCTATCTGAACCGCCTGCCCCTGCACGCCGGAACCGCGTCCGCCGCCATCAAAACCAGCCGTGAACGACTGTCACGCCGTATCCAGCGCGTCCATTCCGCAGCGCTCAACCTGGCCGGCATGCGCCGGTTCATCGGCACAGGATTCGAGCGTATGCCGGATGGGGTCATTGTGACCGACGCCCTGGGTGTGATCGAGTTCGTTAACGGGCACATTGCGGCGTGGTTCGGCACCCCCCGCGAGAGCCTGCAGGGCATGCCACTGGCCCGGCTTCTGGCGGGTTCGGTACCCTACACGACCCCGCCACCCGGAACCCGGAACTGGCGCGACGCCGTCCTGTCGGTACTCACTGGCGGCACTCCCCTCACGGCGGAGCTGCCACTCGGGCAGCAGACCCTGCTGTTTCACCTGACGCCCTTCGGCCGGAGCCCCTGGCGCCAGCCCGGCCTGATTGCCAACTTCTCGGACATCACCGATCTGCGTGAGCGCCAGCGCCAGTATCGCGAAGCGATTGATTTCATCTCCCACGACATGCGCTCCCCCCTGGTCTCGCAGCTGGCGCTTCTGGATCAGCTCCAGCGCGAGAACCGTCATGCGGACCCGGAGACATTGGGCCAGATCGCCCGCCTGGCCCGGCGCAGCTATGAACTCGCGGAAGAATTTGTTCAGCTGGCCCGGGCCGAGGACCTCACAGAGAAACGCTTCTATGAATGCGAACTGCTGACCATTGCCGAGAACGCGGTGGATGCCGTCCAGCAGCAGGCCCGCAGCCGGGGAATCCGGATCGAACTGGAAGGGGAAGAGGATCTGTGGCTGCAGGGCAATGCGGAACTGCTGGAGCGGGCCGTGATCAACCTGCTGACCAATGCCCTGCAGTACAGCCCTGAATCCACGGAAGTGGCGGTCACAGTGGAGAAAGCCGGAGGCTATGGCATTGTGGCGGTGGCGGATCAGGGGCCAGGCATTGCCCCCGAAGACCAGCCCCTGGTGTTCCAGCGGTTCCGTCGCCAGCAGGACCAGGAGATGGGCGGCCCGCACGGGGCGGGCCTGGGCCTGGCCTTTGTCCAGACCGTGGCCGAGCGTCATGGCGGCACTGTGGATCTGGTCAGCACCCTGGGGCGCGGGGCCACCTTCCGGCTGTATCTGCCCCTGGTGGACTGAGGTGCATCAGATGGTTTTGCTGGCCGGCTCAGCCCGGACGCTCTCACGGCCCTCGGAGTCCACTGTTTTTACAGAGAAGTACCATTTGCCTTCGTTCAGGTCTTCCACTGTGTACTCCATATCCTGACAGTCCTTGCAGGTCACTTCCGTGCTGTTGTTGAGCTGTTCCGGGTCCTGCCCCCAAAGCACCACATAATGGGAAATCTGACCGTCCGGAAGACCAACACCATTCACCCGATAACCTGGTGCGTCCCAGCTCAGCACCGCACTGTCCGGCTTCACACTAGCCGTTTCCTGGGTGCTATCCTGATTACTGCTGCGATCAGCTTCACTGCCCTCCGATCCGGAGTCGGAACCGCCACCTCCCTGGCAACCGGCCAGAACCAGACCAAGGATCAGGCTGCTGGCCGCACGGATAACCAATTTTCTGGCGGGATATGACATCTTTTTGCACCGGTTTGTTGACATTTCAGTGCCAAGGCTACCCGCCAACTTTGTAAAAGTGTGTTTAATCCAGATGTGTTTTGGTACGTTGCCGGAGACAGCACTGAGGTCAGCCCCATGAACGCGATCCACTACCAGCGCCTGCTTCCGGAAGCGGACACCACCCCGCTTCTGAGCCTCTACAGACGCAGCATCGCCTCGGTGGATGACGGTTTCTATTCAGCGGCACAGCGCCATGCCTGGACCCAGTGGGCGGTGGATACGGCGGGCGCGGATGCACAGCTGCGGCAGGGGCTGACCGTGGTGGCGCTGGCCGACGGCAGCTCCGTGGGGTTTGCCCAGCTCTGCCCGGCGCACCTGGTGAACATGCTGTATGTGGACGACAGCTGGCAGAGGCAGGGAATAGGAAAAACCCTTGTTACCCAACTCGAGACCGTTGCCCGCCAGAGTGGCATTGCCACCCTGAGCACGCGGGCAAGCGACGTCTCCCAGCCCCTCTTTCGCAGCCTTGGCTTCGAGCCGGTACGGCGTGAGCAGATCCGCGGCACCAGGGGCGTTACCCTGATGCGCACCCTGATGCACAAGCCGCTGCACCGCCACTCCGACCAGCGACCTTGACTGAGTGCACAGTCCTTTAAGGCAAATGCGTGCGCCCCTTCACACGTCGGGCACAAAATGAACTAGAGTTTGTAAACAGACGTAACATGATGTATTGGATGCTGCGGCCGCAAAGGCATAATGGCGGTTGATCCTAACCGCGCAAGCCGGCAGGCACAGGGGAGGCGATACAGGGTGCTGCTCAGATCTCTCTGGCGACGAAGCAGACGGCAATCGGAAAAATCCGGCAACAACGGGTTCCGGCTGCGTGATCATCTGACCTACACCGGTGACTACCACCTGGAGCGCCTGAGCAAACTGCTGGAACTGCGCTACCAGCGGAAATTCCCCTGGAACAGTGACGACAGTATCCGGGACATGATCCATTTCGCCTCCCGGGTTCAGGATCAGGATATCCAGCGCGAGCTGCTGCTGTTCTATCTGAACTGCTCCCCTGCCGTTCAGGAGTATCTACGCAGCGGCGGCATTGTCGATGCCTCCCATTACATCCACAATCCCAACCGCAACGGGGACGGTTCCGACTGACCCCGCCTGTCACGTTCCACAACAGGAGGCACCCCATGGAATACCTGCACACCATGGTCCGAGTCAGTGACCTTGAGCAGTCCCTGCACTTCTACTGCAGCCTGCTCGGCATGGAAGAGGTCAGCCGCCGGGACAGCGAGAAAGGCCGGTTCACACTGGTGTTCCTGTGCGCACCGGGCGACCGTGATTCCGCACACGCCAATAAATCGCCCATGCTGGAGCTGACCTGGAACTGGGATCCGGAAGAATACACTGGCGGCCGCAACTTCGGGCATCTGGCCTACCGCGTGGAAAACATCTACGAGCTGTGCCAGTACCTGCAGGACAACGGTGTCACCATCAACCGCCCACCCCGGGATGGTCGCATGGCATTCGTGCGCTCGCCGGACGGCATCTCCATTGAACTGCTGCAGAAAGGGGACGCACTGGAGCCCCAGGAACCCTGGGCCTCGATGGAGAACACCGGTACCTGGTGATCAGTCCAGATCCCTGAGGGTATCCGCCGCAAGCTGTTCGAGCCCGGGCCAGTCCCGGGCCCTGATCCGTTCCTCCGGCACCAGCCAGGTACCGCCAACCGCGGCCACATTCGGCTCCCGCAACCAGGTCCCGGCATCCTCCCCGCTGATACCGCCGGTTGGCACCAGCCAGGCCTCAGCAAAAGGTCCCAGAAGGGAGCGCACCATGGGTAGACCACCACTGGCCGCCGCCGGAAAGAACTTGAACCCGCGATAGCCGAACTCAAACCCTTTCAGCAGTTCCGTCGGGGTTGCGACACCCGGCAGCAACGGAATGCTGGCCGTAACACCATACCGCAGGAGGGTGTGCGAGGCTCCGGGGGAGACGGCAAAATCGGCCCCCGCATCAATGGCACTGTGATAATCCTCGATGGAGCGCACCGTCCCAGCCGCCAGCACCAGTTTCGGGAAGCGCCTGCGCAGGCGCTGGAGCGCCGGCAGGCCGGCGGATGTCCGCAGTGTGACTTCCAGAACGCGGATGCCAGCGCTGATCAGCGCGTCGGCTACCGGTTCCGCGTCGGTTTCCTCGTCCAGAGTCAGTATTGGCACCACCCGGGCACGGCGCAGCCAGTGCTCAAGATCGTGCTGGTGATGGCAGCCAAAGTCGCTGTGCATATCAGGGGCTCCAGTAAACGCTCAGAGGGGCCGAAAGCAGACGGGCCACAGGGTATGCCTGCCAATCCAGGCCGCTTTCCTCAATCCGTTCCAGCAGCGCCCGCTTGGCATCCCCGGAAATCAGCAGCATCCGCTCCGTGGCCTGTGCCAGGGCCGGCCAGTTCAGGGTGAGCCGTTCAACCGGCCCGCTCGCGGCATGGGTCGCCACCACCGCGGGCCCGGCCGTGTTCCGGAGGGCCTCAAGTGATGCCGCATCCCCCGGGAACCAGGAGGCACTGTGCCCATCCTCGCCCATGCCCAGAACCGCCACAACCGGTGGCCATGGCACGCGGTCCATCAGGGCCCGGGCCTCCAGGGGCTGATCCAGGGGCACAAAGCGGGCACCGGCGGCCTGGCCGGTCAGGAGACTTCGGCGGATCAGCCATTCATTGCGGGATTCCGGCTCCGGCGGACTGGCCCGTTCGTCCACCGGCATCACCCACACCCGCTCCCAATCCAGGGCACAGTCAGCCAGGCATTCAAAGAACTGGACCGGTGAACGCCCTCCCGAGACCAGGAGGGTGACCGCCTCGCTCCGGGCCAGTACCCGGCGCAGGGCACTGGCCACATGACCCGCCAGCGCTTGGGCCTGAGCTTCCCTGTCGCTGAACAGGTGCCACTCTGGAGTATACCGGTTGCCATTCATGGTTTTGCGCCCTGCTGCCATTCCAGCCAGACTGTTGGCCTTACCGTCTCACAGAACAGGCCCTGAAACCATGGAAAACAAGCCCGAGATACTGGACACACGACTGGTCGCCCGCAGCCGACTGTTCGGGATCGAGGAAGTGCATCTGCGTTTCACCAACGGCACCGAATGCGAGTTCGAGCGCCTGCGCACCCCGCCGATCGCCGGCATCATGTGCGTACCGCTTCTGGACGACGACACCGTGGTGCTGATCCGTGAATACGGAGTGGGAACCGAGGAATACCACATCACCCTGCCCAAGGGCGGTACCGAACATGGCGAGGACTGGCGCGAGACCGCCAACCGGGAGCTCCAGGAGGAAGCCGGATACCGGGCGGAACACCTTGCCTGGATGAAGGACATGACCCTGTCACCGGGCTACATGGGCCATCACATCCGGGTGATACTCGCCGAGGGGCTGAGCGAGTCCCGCCTCCCGGGCGACGAACCGGAACCGCTGGAGGTCTTCACCTGGAAGCTCTCACAACTGGACGAGCTCGTGGCCCGGGAAGACATGAACGAGGCCCGGGTGATCGCCGCCCTGTACATGGCCCGGGATCTGAAACAGGGCGGCAGGCCAGTTCAGGAGGCGTAGGCGTACTCGCCGCCGGCCTCCAGGGCGCGCCGATAGGCCGGGCGCTGCTGGTAGTTCTGCACATAACGGGCAATGTTGGGGTAACGCCTCCCCGCCATCCCGGAAGCCACCACCGCTTCCAGCGGGAAGCTCATCTGGATATCCGCCGCTGTAAGACGCCCATCCACAAACCAGTCCTGGCGCGCCAGATGGTCCTCCACAAACTCCAGGTGGGAGGCGATGAGCGGACCCAGGAACATCTTATGGGTCTTGTCGGCAATGCCTTTGGCCACGGGCCGCGCGAAGAACGGCATGGGCCCGGTGCGGACCTTCTCGAACACCAGCCGCATGACCAGTGGCGGCATGAGTGACCCTTCCGCGTAATGCATCCAGAAGGTCCAGTCCAGAAATCCCTCATCCCCTTCTTCCACCAGCAGACGCCGCTCCGGGTCCTTGCGGGCCAGGTAATCCACGATGGCGCCGGATTCGGCAATCACCCGCCCTTCATCCTCAATGACCGGGGACTTTCCAAGGGAATGGACCTGCTTGAGGCTCTCCGGTGCCAGGCTGGATTTCGGGTCCCGCTGGTGATGCTGGATGCCGTAGTCCATCCCCAGCTCCTCCAGCATCCAGAGAATGCGCTGGGACCTCGAGTTGTTGAGGTGGTGCAGTGTGATCATGGGTGCTTCCTGCGTTGAGACGGGTGTACCGATTCACTACGCAGGGCGTGCGGCCACGGATCAATGAATTTCGACCAACGTCTAATTGCGGCAATCCCGTACGCCACGCAGGCTCATTCTTAACGGAAGACAGCAGTCGTTCCGGAATGAGCCGTGCTCAAGCTCTGTCTAAAAGGAGAAATCACAATGAACAAAAAACTCTCAGTGACTGCCCTCGCGATTGCCATCGGTGCCGCTTCCAGCGGTGTCCAGGCTCAGGATCTCGAGGAGCGGGTTTCCGCACTGGAGAACACGCCGCTGGCGAATACGAATTTTGATGTTGGTGGGTTTATCAAGCTGGATTCCCACCTTACCCAGGCGACAGATGGCGACTCCTCGGCGTCCGAGGAATTCCTCGTTCCTTCCGCAATTCCCACAGGGGGCGATAACAGCAGCACAAACTACAACACAAACGCAAAGCAAAGCAGGATCTTCTTCAAGACAACAACAGACACTGATATCGGTGAAGTAGGTACCTATATTGAAGTGGACTTCCGCGGTGCTGGCGGTAATGAGAATGTCTCAAACAGCTATGGGACCCGCCTCCGTCATGCCTTCATGACGTTTCAGGACTTCACCATTGGTCAGACCTGGTCCACCTTTCACGACGTAAGCGTTCTGCCGGAGAATCTGGATTTCGTCGGCCCGGTAGGCACCATCTTCAATCGTCAGGCTCAGATCCGTTACAGCCCGGGTAACTGGGATTTCGCAATCGAAAACCCTCAATCCAACCTTCAGGACGACGTGGGCGTAGCAACTAACTTTGACAACTCAAGCGTTCCAGACCTGGTCGCCCGTTACAACGTTCCCATGGATTCAGGACATGCGAGTGTCGCTGTTCTGGGACGTGAAGTCTCCTATGAAGGTGACTTCGCCACGGATCAGGATACCCGCGAAAAAGCTTATGGGTATGGTGTTTCCCTCTCTGGCAAAATGCCAGTAGGTGATCAAGGCAGCGATATCCGGGCCCAGCTTAACGCTGGCAACCTTGGACGCTACATCGCTCTTGGCGCCTTTAACCCTGGCTATGTCGAAAGCAACGGTGATATCGAGCTTATCAACCAGATGGGCGGCTTTGTCTCCTATCGTCACATCTGGACCTCCCAGTGGCGCTCCAATTTTACAGTTTCACACGTTTCCTCGGATAACGATGATGAGATGGGCAACGTGATGAAGAGCGCCAGCAGCGCACATGCCAACCTCATCTATTCGCCAATCTCCAACCTGGATCTCGGTGGCGAAGTAATCTGGGGGGACAAGGAGATGGAAAGTGGCAGCAACGGTGAGCTGCACAGGCTGCAGTTCACCGCCAAGCTCGGGTTCTGATCCGGACCCGTTATCCTGCGGATCATCATCCGTGCTCCGTTTGGCCGCCACCCTGTGTGGCGGCCTTTTTAATGGTATCCAGTGGGGTCAGCGTCCTGCGGATACGGAGTCTGTGGCGGCCATTCAGCTGCTCCAACCGTTCAGAAAGCGCCCGGGAGAGCTGGCGCCTCAGATCATCACGCACGCCATTAAGCCCTTCCCTTAAACGCTGTTCCAGCCTGTCCCGATTCGCCCACTCGTCCGCCTCGATCATGGCCCAATCGATACTGATCCAGGCAGCGGTACCCGCAACAAGGCCACAGCCTACCGCCAGCGGCCCGGTCGCTCCGCAGATACCCAGTCCCGCCAGCGCCGCTGATCCGGCCCTTGAGGCGACCCTGCCCGCACCCCGGGCTGCTGCAGCGCGGCCTCCGGAGGCCACCGCCGCGCGTGTTGCCGCCCGCCACACCAGCGCCCCCGTCGCAATCCCCCCTGCACCGCTCAGGGCCAGGCGGTTCTCCAGCCTGCTGCGCTCATCCGCCATGACCCCTGACGACAGCCCATCCAGATCCAGTGCACGGGGATCATTCTCCCTGGCGTGGTTGAGGGGCGGGGGCACCTCATAGTCCGACAGGGCGGCCTTCATCATACGGCGCCACCCCGTCCGGGTCCGCTCCGCATAGCGGCCCGCATCCGTTGCAAGCCCACGCTCCAGCACCACCAAACGCGAACGGAAATCCGCCTCCTCAAACAACAGTTCCTCGGTTCTGCCGACCACCAGCGCCCTGCCTTCAAAGCCCATTTTCTCCAGCGCCCATCCACTCAGGCGGGTGTATTCACCCCCGAGGCTGTAGTACCAGTCCAGAAACGCCGGGACCTGCTTCTCGACAGGTTCGAAGAGCCGGACCATACCCCGTTCGAGACGCTCCTCCAGCCCCTCCCTTGCGAGGGCACCCCCCAGGCGGAACCAGATCCCCGAACGCGCCTGAAGTGCCGGCAGGCGGGATTGCGGCACCCGATAGTGACTGCCATCAAGCACCAGATGCAGACGTG
>NZ_CAJXMA010000072.1:0-14215 GCF_913056445.1 uncultured Halovibrio sp. | reverse complement strand
CATCCACGTCGTATTCGTGGACACCGGATAGATGGAGCACAAGGTTAAGTTCACCGTTGTGCACATGCAGGAACGTTTCCGAACCACTGATCTCGGCAAGATCGACGTTCATGGGGAGCTCGAGATCATCGTCAGCATGGGGCACAAGGCCGATGTGGGACGCTCTTACGCCGAACTGGTAACGCCCGGGGGTCAAGGACTGGAGATCGGAGTTGAGCTTGAAATGCACCGTCTCATCAAAGGTTACCTCAGACTCTGTAACCAGGGCAGGGACCACGTTGATGGGAGGTTCTGAGAACATTTCAGCGCTCAGGATATCCTTGGGCTTGTGATACACCTCGGGCGTGCGGCCGTACTGGAGAAGTTGCCCTTCGTGCAGGACCGCCGTATTACCGCCCAGCGCCAAAGCTTCGTTTGGCTCAGTGGTTGCGTAGACGGCAATGCAGTTCCGGGTCTTGAACAGTTCGCGCAGTTCCTCACGGAATTCTTCACGCAGCTTGTAATCGAGATTGACCAGAGGCTCGTCAAACAGAATCAGATCGGCGTCCTTGACCAGAGCGCGAGCCATCGCGGTGCGTTGCTGCTGGCCACCGGACAATTCCAGTGGGTAGCGATCCAGCATGCTTTCGAGATGCAACATGTTCGCCGTCTCCCGCACCCTTTTATCGATGACCTCTCGGGGCATCTTTGCGAGTCGCAGCGGAGAGGCGATGTTGTCGTAGACGGTATGAGCGGGGTAGTTAATGAATTGCTGATAGACCATGGACAGGTTGCGTTTCCTCACGGAAACGCCCGTGACATCAACGCCATTCATGAGCACACGGCCGCTGGTAGGCTGGTCGAGACCGGCCATAAGACGCATCAACGTCGTTTTCCCAGCCAGCGTCCGGCCCAGAAGGACGTTAAAGGAGCCCGGCTCCAAATTCAGGTCGATATCAGTTATCCAGTCCTGACCGTCAACAGCTTTGCTGACTTTTTCAAGAGTTAGAGACATTGTTGGTTCCCTGACTTGTTATTGTTATGCGGACTTGCTGAGCGCAAGGCAAAACGCATTCGGTAACCATACAAGTCTGATGCCAGAATTTTTCGAATTCGCGTATAATTCCCTATATTTTTGATTTTAATAAACAAAAAGTGCCAAATACGATTTTGTGTGATTGTTGTGGCCCATTCCGAATGTTCGTAAATGTTCAAAATAGTGCAAGATAAGTGTTCACAAAGTGTTCACGAAGTGTTCAGATGAGTGTTCACCAAGTAGTCAGAGACGGTTCCGGCGCTGGTGCTCCCTTAGGGGTAATCAGATAATCGGCTGAAGTGCATATCGCGGTGCGGCGATCAACAAGAGGTGCAATTCATTGGTGCAGGACAACAACAATAACCCCGGCGACCCGTGGGCGGATCCAGTCGCTGGTGCGGACCAGACGCACAAGGAAGTCATTGAAAACTCGTGGTATCGATGTGAGAGGTATGGCTTGGCCCATGGCGCCCCGCCAGACTTTGGTGATGTGCGGAAAGGTGATGTCAGCGCGCTTGTGGACCAGCATCATGATCTGATGCACACCACGGAAAACGAGGTGTTGCCCTATTACGAGAATATCCTGTCGAACTCGTCCTGCCTGATTGTTCTGGCGGATAATCAGGGTCATGTACTCAATACCTGGGGTTCGCCCCGGTTCCAGGGCCGTGGAGAGCATGGCCTCGTCCCCGGCCATCAGTGGCATGAGAGGGGGGTGGGCACCAACGCGATCGGAACCGCCTTGGCTGCGGGGCACGCGGTACAGGTCAGCCGTGATGAACATTTTCTGCGCGCCAACCGGTACATGGTGGGCTCGGCATCGCCAATCTACGACATCAGGAAGGAAATGATAGGGGTTCTGGATATTTCATCCGACGCCTATCTGCCGCAGGACCATACCCTGGGCATGGTCAAGCTGATGTCGTTGAGCGTGGAAAACCAATTGATTCACGCGGCTTTTCAACAGGACCATCACATCATTACCTTCAGTACCGATATCAGTGGTCTGGACAGCCATTGGGCCGGGCTGCTGGTTCTGGACGACCAGGGTATTGTGATCTCGGCGAACCGACGGGCCTGGGCGTTGCTGGCGCAGGACATTGCGCTGATGGATATTGAACAGATATTCGGTTTTAAGTTCCATGAACTGCGTCAGCAGCCCCCGAATGCTCCGCTCACACTATGGGTATTTGGACGCTACCGCATGTGGGTTCGTGGTCAGCCGCCATTGGCGCCATCGCTGAAAGTCGCGGATTTTCGCGTGAAAGGCCAGGCGTCCGGGCAGGGCGCTCCGGAGCCCAAGCCGGAACCGGCCGCCGGTAACAGTGAATTACCGGAGGATGTAGTGCCTTTCGATGAACTGGAGCATGGTGACCGGAAAGTACGCCAGGTCCTCAGTCAAGCCAGGAAGATCATCGAGAAGGACATCCCCATCCTTATTCATGGTGAGACGGGTGCTGGCAAGGAAATCATGGTGCGCTCACTGCATTTTCACAGCAGTCGGCGGGAACAGACACTGGTGGCAGTCAACTGCGCGTCGATCCCTACCGAGCTGGTTGAGTCAGAGCTGTTCGGTTATGAAAAAGGCGCATTCACCGGTGCCAGCAGTAAAGGGTCGGTGGGCCTGATCCGCCGTGCCCATGGTGGCACCCTGTTCCTTGACGAAATCGGTGAAATGCCGTTGCACGTGCAGGCACGGTTGCTGCGAGTGCTTCAGGAGCGCGTGGTTGTGCCTCTGGGCTCAAGTGAGGTCTTCCCGGTGGATATCCGTCTTGTTTCCGCTTCGAACCGGAATCTCAAGGCGGCAGCGGATGAAGGATTTTTCCGTCAGGATCTCTATTACCGTATTTCCGGCCTGAACATCGAAGTGCCGGCATTGCGGCATCGTGAAGATAAAGCGGCGCTCATCAAATACATGTACGACCGACTGCAGGTGGATGAGGGGCGGGTTCTAATGAGCCCAGAGGTGGAAGATCTGCTGGTCAGACACCCTTGGCCGGGGAATATGCGGCAACTGGCGAATGTACTGAAAATAGCGCATGCCATGGCTGATGATGGAATCATGAAGCGCGAACACCTGCCAGCGGATTTCTACGATGACCTGAACAGGGTGATGGAGTCATCGCCCGCGGAGGGTGCCGGGGAGAGTGAGCTGCCCGAGCCGGCTGTGTCCCGGGAAACCGCGGGAGCGCTGGAGAACCGGATTCAGGAACTCTATCGGCAGGTGGGTGGTAACGTCAGCCGAACCGCACGACTCGCGGGCGTTAGTCGTAATACGGTGTATAAGTACGTTCGAAGCGATTCGCCAGACGAGGGCCTGCCTAGGGCTTAAAGGGCCTACAGAGAACTAGCAGGCCCTCTTGAGTTGTTCCAGGACAGCATCATCGTTTCCGCAGGTGCTGGATTAGGGACGGCTGGAGGTCTTCCCGGCGATCCCTTGCGAGCCCGGGAGCGTACACGATCAATATTGATGGGGTTGCAGGGAGAACGATCATGGCTCAGAAAAACAGCAAGCCGCTCAAATGGGGTTTTCTGGCCGTCGCCGCGTTTGCGCTCAGCCCGGTGTTGGCCATGGCGGAGCCTAAGCCCGGTATTGAGCGGGTCAAAGACAACGTCTATCGCTTTTCCTATGAGCATTACCATTCGGCCTTCATGGTGACCGAAGAAGGCATTGTGGTAACCGATCCCATTAACGAGGAAGCGGCGGGCTGGCTGAAAACGGAGCTTGCGGAGCGGTTTGATGTGCCCATTCGCTACATGGTGTACAGCCACAATCACATTGACCATGTGATGGGCGGCGACGTGCTCGATAGTGACGAGGTCACGGTGGTGGCCCACGAGTACGCGGCGCAGGATCTGGAGTGGACCCGGGCGCCCACGGCAATGCCGGAGCTGACCTTTCCGGATGAACTGACACTCCGGTTGGGGGAAAGCCGCGTGCAGCTGCGTTATCACGGCCCGAATAACGGTCGGGGCTCGGTCAGCATGCGGTTCCTGCCGGCAAACGTGATGTACGTGGTCGACTGGGTCGTGCTCGGCCGCATGATGTACAGGGACCTGCCGGGTTACGACATCCACGGCGTGATTGCTTCCACGCGGGACCTGCTGAGTGGTGAGCCCTTCGACCGGTTTGTGGGCGGTCACGGTGAGATGGGCACCCGAGAGGATGTGGAAGACTATCTGGCCTACACCAAGGCCCTCTACAACGCCGTGCTGGACGGCATGCTGGCTGGCAGGGACCTGAAGACCCTGAAGCAGGAGATCCGTCTGTCCGAGTACAGCCATCTTTCCATGTACGAAGAGTGGCTGCCGATGAACGTGGAGGGTGTTCATCGCACGCTGATCGACCAGTCCTATATAGATCGGCGTCCGAATACCGGGAACTGAGAGCATCCCCCCTATAAGGGATGCTTATTCCGGTGTCTGAAATGGATTCATTGGTTTCATTCCGTAAAGGCTCTTAGGCTGAACGCAGGATCCGGCCATTTGGCCGTCGATCAGGCTGAAAACCAGGGAGCCGTCCGATGCCGTTTTCTTCTGTCCTCATCGCCAACCGCGGTGAGATCGCCATCCGTATCGCGCGGGCCTGCAATGAGCTGGGTATCCGGTCCGTGAGCGTGTTCGCGGAAGATGATGAGGCGTGCCTGCATACCCGTAAGTCCGATGAGGCCGTTGCACTCCGGGGGCGGGGCTCCAAGGCCTATCTGGACATGGACCAACTGATTGCCATTGCCCGGGACCGGGGGTGCGATGCCATCCATCCCGGCTATGGGTTCCTGGCGGAGAACGCGGTGTTTGCCCGCCGGTGTGCGGAAGCCGGCATCGTATTCATCGGGCCGGCGCCGGAGGTGCTGGAGCGTTTTGGCGACAAGTCAGCGGCGCGGGCGCTTGCGGAGCAGAATGATGTGCCGCTGGTTGCGGGGATCAACCGGGCCATAACGCTGGACGAGGCTAGAACCTTCTTCAGCGAGCACGGGCCACTGATGCTCAAGGCAGCTGCGGGCGGCGGTGGCCGTGGCATCCGTGCGGTTGCCTGTGGAAGCGAGCTCGAGGAAGCGTTCACCCGTTGCCAGTCCGAGGCGCAGTCCGCCTTCGGTGATGGCGCGCTCTACGTGGAGCGGCTCATCGAGCGGGCGCGCCACATCGAGATCCAGGTGCTGGGGGATGGCACCGGCGCGGTCAGCCACCTGTGGGAGCGGGACTGCAGCCTCCAGCGCCGCAACCAGAAACTCGTCGAAGTAGCGCCCAGCCCCAGCCTGGATGCCGGAACCCGTAATGCCATGATCGAGTGTGCAATGGCCATGGCGCGGTCCGTGAACTATCACGGCCTGGGCACGTTCGAGTTCCTGGTGGATGCGGATCAGCCGGAGCGGTTCGTCTTTATGGAAGCCAATCCAAGGGTTCAGGTGGAACACACGGTGACCGAGGAGGTGACCGGCGTTGACCTGCTTCAGACCCAGCTGGAGCTTCTGGCGGGCCAGACCCTGGCGGACCTGGCGCTTGAAACGGCGCCGACACCACGAGGCTTTGCCATCCAGGCGCGCGTCTGCGCCGAAACCCTGCAGGCGGACGGTAGCGCTATGCCGGCCGCTGGCACGCTCACCGCCTACGAGCCACCCAGCGGTCCTGGCCTCCGTGTGGATGGCCACGGCTACGTGGGCCTGCCCATCAGTCCGTCCTACGACTCACTGCTGGCCAAGCTGATCGCTCATGGCAACAGCTACAGGGCAGCCCTCAAGCGCCTTTATCGTGCCCTCTGTGAATTCCGGCTTGAGGGCGTGGCGACCAATATGGGCCTGCTCCGGAACCTTCTGCAGCGGCCGGAAGTGGAAGACTATGACGTCACGACGCGCTTTTTCGAGGCTCACCTGGAGGCGCTGATCGCGGCCGACGATCAGGCTCACCCGCACCTGCATGTAGACGCCGCCGCGCCGGCGTCCGTGGATCCCGTGGGCAGTGTTGAGGCGCCGGCTGGCACCGTCGGCATCGAGTCGCCCAGCGCGGGCCAGGTGGTCAGCGTTGACGTGGCGGAAGGGGATGCCGTGGCCGCTGGCCAGGTGATTGCGGTACTGGAGGCCATGAAGATGGAGTTCGTGGTCAGGGCGAGCCAGTCCGGCATCGTGCGTGCGCTCGCCGTGCAGCCCGAGGCCATGGTGGCGGAAGGGCAGGCGCTGCTGTTCATTGAGCCAGCGGAGGTGGATGATCAGCAGCTCCAGACCGAAGAGGCCGTGGATCTTGATCACATCCGGGCGGACCTTGAGGAGGTGTTCGAACGTCACGCACAGCTCACGGACGAGCGCCGCCCGGCGGCGGTGGAGAAACGCCACAAAGCCGGGCAACGCACTGCCCGTGAGAACGTTGAGGATCTGCTCGATGAGGGCAGTACCAACGAATACGGTGCCCTGGCGGTGGCCGCGCAACGCCGCCGCAAGTCCGTGGAGCAACTGGCGGAGCTGAGCCCGGCGGATGGCCTGGTTACCGCCATCGGCACGGTGAACGCGGATGTGTTCGGCGCTCCGGATTCAGGCTGCGTTACGCTGGCCTACGATTACACCGTCTTCGCGGGCACCCAGGGCGTGGCCGGGCACAGGAAGGCGGATCGGATGCTGGCGCTGGCGGAGCAGTGGCGGATTCCCCTGGTGCTTTTCGCGGAAGGCGGGGGAGGGCGGCCCAACGATACCGATGCCAACGGTGTGTCCTTCCTGGATTGTCATAGTTTCGCGGCAATGGCTGCACTTTCCGGAAAGGTGCCGACCATCGGCATTGCCTCGGGCCGGTGTTATGCCGGTAATGCCGCCATGCTGGGCTGCTGCGATGTCATCATCGCGACCCGCGGCACGACCCTGGGCATGGCCGGGCCGGCCATGATCGAAGGGGGCGGACTGGGCAGCTACAGCCCCGAGGAAGTCGGGCCGACATCGGTCATGGGGCCGAATGGCGTGATCGACGTACTGGTCGAGGATGAAGCGGAAGCGGTCCAAACCGCCAAGCAGTACCTGGCCTATTTTCAGGGGCCGATTGATGACTGGCAGGAACCGGACCAGCGCCGGCTCCGCCATCTGATCCCGGAAAACCGCATGCGCGTCTACGACATCCGGGACGTGCTCGGGACCCTTGCAGACGAGGGCAGCGTGCTGGAACTGCGCCGGGAGTTCGCGCCCGGGCTGGTTACCGCACTGGTGCGCATCCAGGGGCGGCCCTTCGGGCTGATCGCCAACAACCCGGCGCACCTCGGCGGTGCTGTGGATGCCGCCGCCGGCGACAAGGCCGCGCGCTTCATGCAGCTGTGCAACGCCCATGGTTTGCCCATGGTGTCACTGTGCGACACGCCTGGTTTCATGGTGGGCCCGGAAGCGGAAAAACAGGCCACCATCCGCCATGTGTCGCGCATGTTTGTGGCGGCGGCCAACCTTTCGGTTCCCTTTTTCACGGTGGTGCTGCGCAAGGCCTATGGGTTGGGTGCCCAGGCGATGGCCGCCGGCAGCCTGCATGCGCCGTTCTTTACCGCCGCCTGGCCGAGCGGGGAGTTCGGGCCCATGGGCTGGGAAGGCGCCGTCCGGCTGGGCTTTGCCAAGGAACTCGCGGCCCAGCCCGATGAGGCATCCCAAAAGAAGATGTTCGATACCCTGGTCGCGAAGGCCTACGAGCAGGGCAAGGCCCTCAACGTGGCCAGCTACCTGGAGATTGACGCCGTCATCGACCCGCAGGAGACGCGGGCTTGGCTGCTGCGCGGGCTGAACGCCGCCTATGTGGGGCGGCAGGGAGAATCCGGGCAGAGCGGGTTTGTGGACACTTGGTAAGACCGTCCTTGATTATGGCCCATCATTTTTCTCCTGCTGCTCCTTTTCTTCTGCCTCCAGCTCCGCCTTGCGTTTGCGGATCCTTTCCATCTGCTCACTGGACATATTGAGCTTGCGGGCACTG
This sequence comes from uncultured Halovibrio sp., assembly GCF_913056445.1. Classification (NCBI taxonomy): domain Bacteria; kingdom Pseudomonadati; phylum Pseudomonadota; class Gammaproteobacteria; order Oceanospirillales; family Halomonadaceae; genus Halovibrio; species uncultured Halovibrio sp. Next base: position 6,276 of record NZ_CAJXMA010000072.1, on the reverse strand, counting down.
TCGCGCAGCCAGAACAGTCCTCCGAGCATGGAGCCGATAACAAGAACGAAAATGATCCATTCGGTGGCGGACATGAGCGCTCCCCCGGACTGGTGGCATGGCAGGGCCGGAACCCTGCCTTAACGGTACCACTGTTTCAACTTGCCAGGTATGAATGGCGAGAGCGTCGAGTCTCTTTCAGGCAGCCCTCAGCGGGCGAGCCGGGCCGAAGTGCTCGTAGTGGCGCCGGCTCTCGCTGACCCCCAGTGCTTCGAGTGCGGCATCCACTGTCTGCATGAAGGGTTCCGGCCCCACGAAGTAGCACCGGACGGACGGGTCGGGCAGGTGCTGTGAAAGCAGTGTCTGGTCGATCATGCCAATGGCGTCCGCTCCTTCGCTTATGTCGCCTTCTTCGTAGATGACAACCGGGTTGAAGTGCTCCGGGTACTGGGCCTGGAGGGCCTGGATCTCGTCCGAGAAGGCATGGTGCTGGCGACTGCGCGCGGCGTGCAGGTAGGCGACTGGGCGCCCCTGCTCCAGGGCCTGCTTCGCCAGGGGCAGCATTGGGGTCTGGCCGACGCCGCCGCTGATCAGCAACAGCGGTTCCTGGCCGGTGAGCGTCAGTTCGCCGGCCGGGGGCAGGAGTTCCAGTTCAAGGCCGTTCTGCGCTTCGTCATGGAGGAAGCGGCTGGCATGGCCCTCTGATTCGCGCTTGACGGAGATGCGGTAGGTGCGGCCGTTGGGCACATCGGACAGGCTGTAATGGCGATAGACGGGCTCACCGTTGATCTTGAGCCGGACACCGATGTACTGCCCCGGCTGGAAGTCCGCTACCGGCTCACCGTCCACGGGCTCCAGCTCAAAGGAGGTGATGACCGCGCTCTCTGGTCGGCGGCTGCGGATGCGGAACGCGCGCCGCCCCTGCCAGCCGCCCGGGCGGTTGGCAAAGTCGTGGTAATGCTGTTGTTCCACGTCGATCAGAAGCCCCGCCAGTTCGTTGTAGAGTGCTTCCCAGGCATCCGCGACGTCCGGCGTCACCGCATCACCCAGCACATCACCAATGGCCGCCATCAGGCATTCGCCCACGATGGGGTAATGGTCCGGCTGGATGCCGAGCGAGATGTGTTTGCCGATGGCGGTTGAAAGGGCAGCCCGGGCTTCCGCCGGGTTGCTGCGCAGCTGAACATACTGCAGAACCGCTCCGGCCAGCGCGCGCGCCTGGTTGCCACTGGCCTGGTGGCTGGCGTTGAACAGCGCGTTGACCTCCGGGTAGCGCTCAAACATCAGCGGGTAGAACCGGGCGGTAATGGTTTCAAGGTGTTCCGCCACGATGGGGGCCGTGTCTGCGAGGATCTGTTCCTGGGTCGAACTCAGCATAGGCACTCCTGTTGATTGCTGGGGTATTCTTTAAGCGGCACGAATAATACATCTTTTTTGATTAATGTAAAAATGATGAAGCAATAATGTTGCCATGCAATGGGGGTGGTTCATCTGTATCGTGAGGCAGTGACCGGTCGCCGCTGAATACCAACCTCAAGGAGGTGAATCGCTATGGATGTGGACCTGACCCGTTGGGACAGCAACTTCCGTCGTGGGCTGCTGGCCTCGGCCCTGGTGTTCGGCCTGCTGGACTATTGGTTTGCCGGGGACAACATCTGGGCGCGTGCCGGGTTCGTGATCACGGTGGCGGGCCTGGTCGGGTATTTCACCAATTTCCTAGCCATCAAGATGCTCTTCCAGCCCAAGCAGGGCCAGGTCCTCGGCTGGCAGGGGCTGGTGCCCAAGAACAAGGATCAGATCGCCCGCAGCCTGGCCGAGAGCGTGCAGGAGCAACTGCTCTCGCCGGAAATCATCCTGGACTACATCCGCGAACGCCGGCTGATCGAGACCGGTACCGAGACGATGGCCCTGTGGATTGACGACCACCTGCAGGATCCCGAGGTGCGTAAACGCATCACGGAAGTGGTGGTGGATCTGATGCGCGAACGTGGCCCTGAGGCAATGACACGCTCTCTGGATTTTGTTGAAGCTGCCCTGAAGGATCTGGCCCGCGACCCGGAAAACATTGACCAGTGGTGGGGCCAGATAAGGGAGACGCTGAACACGTTTCTCCAGTCCCGGGAGAACCGTGAGTGGCTCGCCGGAAAAGCGCGCCACTGGCTGCAGCAGGAAGTTCCCCGGATCTCGGGCTGGCTGAACAGGGCGCTTGAGGATTACCTCAGGCAGAAACGCCGTATGGGAGCGCTGGGCCTTGGCATCAAGAACATTTTTTCGTTCGATCAGGATGCGATCAGCGACATTCTCGACCGTTTCATCAATGATCCCGAGGTTTCCGATGACTTCATGACGATGCTGGATGCCGTGGTGGATGGCATCCAGGAGGAAATGGAAAAGCCCGAGGTGCAGGCGCTGATCCAGGCCCGTCTGGGCACCTGGATTGAGACACTGGGGACCACGACGCGGGACCGGATCCTGCCGTTGCTGGTGGCACAGACCGACCGGTACCTGCAAGACGAGACCAACTGGGTACGTATTGAGGAATCACTGATCAGTACCCTGCAGTGGCTGAAGAAGCAGGGCCTGAACGTGCTCCATTCCGGGAAGGGGCAGGCCTGGGTCAGCCAGGGTATCGAGCTGGCGGTCAAGCGCCTGGATGTGACCAACGTGGTGGAGCAGCAGGTGCGCCGGCTCGATACGGACGAGCTGGAGAAGATGGTGTTGGACAACACCGGCGGCAACCTGACCGTGATCCAGCTCCTCGGGGGCTGCCTGGGCCTGATTCTCGGGACCGTCCAGGTGCACCTGGCCTTTGCGGTGCCAATCGGGGCCCTTCTGGTGGTGGTCTGGCTCGCGTGGCAGCTGAATGAGCGGCGCAATGCCCGTAATGCGGCGGGTTAGAGACGCTGCAGGCGCTCGTACCCCTGCCGGGTCAGCAGCACCAGGTGCTGGGAGGTCTGATAGACCTTGCCCTCGGCCTTGAGCGTCTCGATCCACTGCCCGTAGTCCGGGGCCGGGCAATAGAAGAAATCACGCCCTTCCTGTAGCGCGTCACCGGAGTGCTTGAACAGCCGGAAGGCGGTGCCCTTGGTGAAGCCGTTCATTTCATCCACCTGGCGGAAGCTCAGGGTCGGGGTACCGTTACAGTCGATCGCCTCCATGGTTCAGGCTTCCTCGGGCGCGTCCTCAAGTTCCTTCAGCACATTGAGGAACTGCTCCCCATACCGCTCCAGCTTCGCCTGGCCGATGCCGGGCACCGAGGCCATCTCATCCAGGCTCTTCGGCCTGGCATGGAGCATCTCCCTGAGGGTGGCGTCATGGAAAATGATGTAGGGCGGCACGCCTTCCGCGTCCGCGAGCTCCTTGCGGAAGCGGCGCATTTCCTCCCATTCCGGCCCGGCCACATCCGGCGGGGCACTGCGTCTGGTGCTGGTGCCTGAGGTCTTGCGGGCGGCGGGCAGTATGTCCTCACGCAGTGACAGGCCGGCTTCCCCCTTGAGCAGGGTGCGGCATGCGGGGGCGAGCTGAAGACCACCGTGGCCCTCGGGGTCGCTCTGCAGGTAGCCGTGGGCCAGGAGCTGGCGCAACACGGAGTGCCAGGTCTGCTTGGAGAGGTCCGTGCCGATGCCGAAGGTGCTGAGCTGGTCATGGCCCAGGCGGCTGAGGCGGTCGTTGGTTCTGCCCATGAGCACGTCCGTTACATGGGTGGCGCCGAAGCGCTGGCCCGTGCGGTAGACGCAGGAGAGTGCCTTGCGGGCGGAGTCGGTGGCGTCCCAGGTTTTCGGGGGCTGCAGGCAGTTGTCGCAGTTGCCGCATCCACCATCGTGTTCCTCGCCGAAGTAGCGCAGTAATACCTGCCGCCGGCAACCGGTCGCCTCACAGAAGGCCAGCAGCGCCTCAAGACGCTCGCGTTCCGCCTTCTGCTGGTGTTCGTCCGCGCCGGACTGGGCCAGCATCTGGCGCACCTGGTAGACATCCTGCAGGCCATAGACCATCCAGGCCTCCGCCGGCTCGCCATCCCGCCCGGCGCGGCCGGTTTCCTGGTAGTACGCCTCGATGCTCTTGGGCAGGTCCAGGTGGGCCACAAAGCGCACATCCGGCTTGTCGATGCCCATGCCGAAGGCCACGGTCGCCACCACAACCAGCCCTTCCTCGTGCAGGAACCGCTCCTGATGGTGTTGGCGGGTCTCATTGTCCAGCCCGGCGTGATAGGGCACGGCCGGCACGCCCTGGCTGCTCAGGTATTCCGCCGTGGACTCGGTGCGCTTTCGGCTCATGCAGTAGACAATGCCGGAATGCCCGGTATGGCGCTCGCGGATGAAGGTCAGTAACTGCTCGCGGGCGTTGCCCTTGAGGCCGACCCGGTAATGGATATTGGGGCGGTCAAAGCTGGCGACGTAGGTCTCGCCCCCATCCGGCAGCAGCTGGCGGCCAATCTCCTCGCGGGTGCGCTGGTCCGCGGTGGCTGTGAGGGCGATGCGTGGCACCTGCGGGAAACGCTGGCGCAGCACATCCAGTTTCATGTACTCCGGCCGGAAGTCATGCCCCCATTGGGAGACACAGTGCGCCTCGTCGATGGCGAACAGGCCGATCTCCGAACGCTCCAGCAGCCCCAGCATGTTCTCGGTGAGCAGCCGCTCCGGCGCCACGTAGAGCAGGTCCAGCTCGCCTGCCAGCGCGGACTGCTCGATATCCCGCTGCATCACCGGGTCCAGGCTGGAATTCAGGCAGGCCGCCCGTACACCGTTGTGCTGCAAAGCCTCCACCTGGTCGCGCATCAGCGCGATCAATGGCGATACCACCACCGTGAGTCCGGGGCGCAGCAACGCTGGAATCTGGTAGCACAGCGATTTACCGCCGCCGGTGGGCATCAGAACCATGGCATTCCGGCCCTCGAACAGGGATCGGATGATCTCCAGCTGCTGGCCCCGGAACGCATCATAGCCGAACACATCACGCAGGACCTGGTGAGCGGCCTGATCGAAGCTGGCTTCGGTGGCGGGGCGGGTGTCGGGCACGAGGCAGGGACTCCTTGTCATGTTCTGGAGTTGAAAGGGTACTTGTTTGGGCAAAGCTGGGGAAGTGATGCGTTATCAGGTGTCATCCTGCGTATCTTTTTACTTCCTCCGTGGATTGGGGTGGAAACCCGGGAGTGCTAAAGTCCTGAGGAAGAGGATCGTCGATCCGCCGGCCCGGAGTCCCTGTCATTGGCTGATCGCGCCCCCAAACACAGGAGCAGGATTATGGCGGACAACAAACGGAACTTCAGCACGCGCGCTCTCTGGGCGGACCACCTATCCCCTGTGGCGGGTAGTGACATCGCCGTGCCCATCCATCACAGCGTCACCTTCGAATATCACGACATGGACGAATGGTTCGACGTGGCGTTGAAACGCAAGGCCGGCCATATCTACTCGCGCAACACCAATCCCACGGTGCGTTCTCTGGAAGTCACCATGAGTTCGCTGGAAGGCAGCGAGGACGCGGTGAGCTTTTCCACCGGTATGGCGGCGATCAGCAATACCCTGCATACACTGCTTGAGCCGGGCGACCGGGTTGTGACCATCAAGGACACCTATGGCGGCACCAGCAAGATCTTTCTGGAGTTCCTTCCGCGGATGAACGTGGACTGCTGTCTGTGCGAAACCCTGGATTTCGACACCATCGAGGAGGAAGTGCGCAAGGGCTGCAAACTGCTCTATCTGGAAACGCCCACCAATCCGCTTCTCAAGGTGATGGACATCGAGCGGCTGGCGCGCGTGGCGCACGAAGCGGGCGCGCTGGTGCTGGTGGATAATACCTTTGCCACCATGGTAAACCAGCGTCCACTGGAGCTGGGCGCGGATCTGGTTCTCTACAGCGCCACCAAGTACCTCAACGGTCATTCGGATGCCATGGGCGGTATCCTCTGTGGTCCGGAGGAGCTCGTGGACCGGGTTTATCATTACCGTGAAATCAATGGCGCTACCCTCCACGCCAATTCCGCCTATCTGATCCTGCGCGGGCTCAAGACCCTGGAGCTGCGTATCCAGCGGCACAATGAAAACGCTCAGCGCATCGCGGAGTTCCTGGATGATCACCACAAAGTGGATAAGGTCTACTACCCGGGACTGCCACACCATACCCATCATGATATCGCGCGCAGGCAGATGGACGGTTACGGCGGGATGCTCAGCTTCTCCCTGCACGGCGATTTCCAGGACGTGAAGAAGCTGGTACCCAATCTCACCCACGCCCATGCCGCGGCCAGCCTGGGGTCGGTCACCACGCTGATTGGCCCGCCGGCGGCGACCAGTCATG
>NZ_CAJXMA010000071.1:0-14470 GCF_913056445.1 uncultured Halovibrio sp. | reverse complement strand
CCCGGGTGAGGCGGCGCATACCCTTGCCTTCGGCTCCCATGACCAGGGCCACGGGGCCGGTGAGATCCAGATCATGGATGCTCGCTTCAGCGGAATCCGAGGTGCCGGTGAACCAGATGCCCTGCTCCTGGCACCGGCGCATGAAGCGCGCCAGGTTGGTGGCCCGCACCAGCGGCACGGATTCCGCCGCACCACTGGCAACCTTCATGGCCACACCGTTGAGCGGCGCCGAATGGTCCTTCGGCACCACCACCGCATCGACGCCGGCCGCATCGGCCGTGCGCAGGCAGGCCCCCAGATTGTGAGGATCCGTGACACCATCCAGGAGGAGAATGAAAGGCGGGCGCCCCAGTGTTTCCAGGCGCTCCAGCAGCGCATCCTCGCTCAGGGCGGCAGGCGGCTTGATGACGGCCACCACGCCCTGATGATTGCCACCGTCACTGGCCTCATCCAGAACCCGACGCTGGCACTGCTCCACGGCAACACCGAAATCATCGGCAAGCTGGCGCACCCGCTTCTGGCGGCCGTCCTCACGCCCCTGCTGCAGCTTCAGGCTGCGCACCCGTTCCGGATGCCGCTCCAGCAGGGTGGTGACCGCGTGCCAGCCAAAGAGGGTATGCTGCGCCATCAGACGTTCTCCGGATCAGCCTTCGCTCTTGCCGCCGCCACCACGGCCACCACGCCGACGGCGGCGCCCGCCGGATTTCTTCTTGGGCGCGGCCTCGTCGCCGGAATCAGCCTCTTTCGTCTGTTTCTTCTTCTGGTCACCGCCCTGCTGTTTGCCGCCACCCTGCTGGCCCTTGCCACCGCCTTTCCTGCGGTTGCCTGATCCCTTTCCGCCACCTTTCTTCGCGTCCGGAAGGGATTCTTCCAGCTCCAGATCAATCTTGCGGTCATCCAGGTCCACCCGGACCACCCTTACCCACACCTGATCGCCGAGCCGGAAGGTTCGCCCGGTATGCTCGCCGATCAGCGTGTGGCGGATGCGGTCGAAGTGGAAGAAGTCGCCACCCAGTGCCGAGATGTGCACCAGGCCCTCGGTGTAGACGCCGCCCAGCTGCACGAACAACCCGAAGCCGGTGACTGAGGCGATCACCCCATCAAAGACCTCGCCGACGTTGCCCTGCAGGAATTCGCACTTGAGCCAGGCCTCGACGTCGCGGGTCGCATCGTCGGCACGGCGCTCCGTCATGGAGCAGTGCTCGCCCAGCTGCTGGACGCGCTCCTGGGAGTAGCCGTACTGCGCGAGTTCCGGGTCCGGTTTCTCCGCCGGCACTACGGTCTTCGCCTTCTTCTGGCTCCCGAACAGCGCCTTGATTCCGGCCATGGCACCGCCCCTCGCCTTGCGATGGATCACCGACTTGATACCCCGGTGGATCAGCAGGTCCGGATAGCGCCGGATGGGCGAAGTGAAGTGCGTGTATTCCTCGAAGCCGAGACCAAAGTGGCCCCGCTGCTCGGAGGTGTAGACCGCCTGCTTCATGGAGCGCAGCATCACCGTCTGGATGATGTGGGCATCCGGACGGTTCTGCACCTGGCTGAGCACCTGCTGGTAATCCTGGGGTTCCGGGTCATCACCACCGGGCAGATCCAGGCCGAGCCCGCTCAGGAACTGCCGCACGTCCGCCAGCCGCTCCTGCGAAGGCGAATCGTGCACGCGGAAGAGCGTCGGAATCCGGTGCTGTTTCAGGAAACGCGCCGTGGCCACGTTGGCGCACAGCATGCATTCCTCGATCACCTTGTGAGCGGCATTGCGCTCAACCGGCACGATCTCGCTGATCTTGCGGTCACGGTCAAACCGGATCTGGGTATCCGTGGTTTCAAAGTCGATGGCGCCGCGTTGCTCGCGCGCCTCCCGCAGCATCTGGTAACAACCGTAGAGCGTCTCCAGATGGGGCACGACCTGGCTGTACTCATCCCGCAGCTTCTGCCCGTCATTCGATTCCGGGTGTTCCAGGATGGCACTGACCTTGTTGTACGTAAGGCGTGCATGGGAGTGCATCACCGCTTCGTAGAAGCAGTACTGGGTGATCTTGCCTTCCCGGCTCAGATTCATGTCCGCAACCATGCACAGGCGGTCAACGCCCGGGTTCAGCGAACAGAGGCCGTTGGAAAGCTTCTCCGGCAGCATCGGAACCACGTGGTCCGGGAAGTAGACGGAGTTGCCCCGGTTCTGGGCCTCCAGATCCAGCGCCGTCTCAGGACGCACGTACCAGGCCACATCGGCGATGGCGACAATCAACCTGTAGCCGCCGCCCCGGCGCTTTTCCGCGTAGACCGCATCATCGAAGTCACGGGCGCTTTCATCGTCAATGGTGACCAGGGGCATATCCCGCAGATCAACACGGCCCTGTTTGGCTTCTTCAGAGACCTCGTCCGGAATGCTCCGCGCCTGCTCGGTGACCGCCGGAGGCCACTGATCCGGGAGGCCATAGGAACGGATGGCCACGGTGATCTCCATACCCGGCGCCATGTGGTCGCCCAGGATCTCGACCACACGCCCGACCGGCTTGTTGCGCACTGTGGGTTGCTTCTCAATGGTAACGGTGACGTACTGGCCATGACCCGCGCCCTGGCACGCCTCTTCCGGCACCAGTATCTCCTGGTTGATCCGGCTGTTCTCCGGAATCACCATCGAAACACCGTCCTCACGCTGCATGCGACCCACAACCTGGGTCGTGTTGCGCTCCAGCACCTCAACGATGACAGCCTCGCGCTTGCCGCGGGCATCTCTCTGATCCTCACGCACCAGTACCCGGTCGCCGTGGAAGACCTGCCGCATCTGACGGGCATTCAGGAAAAGATCGTCACCGCCGCCTTCGGGTACCACAAAACCAAACCCATCCCGGTGGCCCTGAACGTGACCCCGGGTGAGATCCGCCTCGGATATGGGCAGATAGGCGCCACGGCGATTACAGATGAGCTGACCATCCCGCGCCATGGCGATCAGCCGCCGGCGCAGTCCCTCAATGCGGTCCTCGTCGTCCAGGTCAAACTCTTCACAGAGTTTCTGGTGGGTCGCCGGCGCACCACGTTTTTTCAGGTGTTCCAGGATCGCTTCCCGGCCGTGGACTGGTTTCTCGTATTTCTGGGATTCACGATCCGCGTTGGGGTCGTCCTGAGGGATACCTGAGGCCATTGATTCCGCCTGTGACTGTTTGTTCTTGGATCTCAATTAATGAGACAGGAGAGAAGGGGAGGATAAAAGAGTGGTGCCGAGGAGTGGACTTGAACCACCACGTCCTTACGGACACTAGCACCTGAAGCTAGCGCGTCTACCATTTCCGCCACCTCGGCACGAGGCATCTGACTGTGTTCGGGCGCTGCCCGAATGTGATGCGTACTTTAATGGCCGCCCGCGGGGCTGTCAAACATTTTTTGGATTCCAGGTTACTGACTCCGGGTTCCTATGGATTCCAGATAGTCAGCGAAGCGCATGTATTCGTAGCCGATGTAATACTGCAGGTTCGCGGAACTTCCGGAAACGGAAAACGCCTCCCCTTCATCACCGCAGAACCGGGCACTTCGATCCAGCGAGTCCAGCGCTAGAGCCCGCACCGACAGTATACGGTCTGGCTGAACAACATTATCGGGGTTCGCATCAGCCATACCATCCGTCGGATATTCATACTCACGCAGAATGACGCCATCACCGACTGGCGCCGGATAGGTTTCCGCAAGCACCCTGAAGACATCTTCACCACTGGGCACATGGCCGTACCGTGTAAGCGTAAGCTCAGGCTGAGCGTCAGGTTCTGACCCCTCACTAACCTTCACAGTCTGCTTGTGGGTAATAGGCTCCACTGGTGTCCCATTATCGCACTCGTCCAAGCCCCCAGGCTTTCCATAGGTGATTGAGAGGCTCCCGATACTTTTCAGTTGGTCACCGACAACTGGCATGGCAATTGGAATCTGAGGTACACCCGACTCCTCCGACTCCACGTTTATTGATGCATCCACAGTGTCGACACCACTCGCCAACGGAGGCCGGCGTATCAGCGCCGCTGCCCCATCGGGCTCTACGTAAACCCTCTCCAGACGACCATCCGGGTGATCATCAGTACTTTCACCATCAATCCACCTGGAATCCAGACCGATACTTGGAGTGGCCCAGTCAATAGCGCCATCCGCTTCACCAAAGCGCTCATCCAGAACTTCGGATGAAAGTGCATCTCGCTCCACCGCCTCATCCAGGGCTGGACCCGTCTCCATATCCAGATAGGGGGCGTACCCGAGATCGACAGGGTTTCCGCCATCTTCACCGGCAGAAAGAAACCGGAATGCGCTCATGGACGGACGGGTCTGACCCCGTACGCTGATACGGCTGACCCTGCCCCCCGGACCGTAATCAAAAAAGACCTGCGCGTTGAGTTCGGCATCCTCGGCTGTCAGACGCCCCAGTCGCACTTCGTCGCCATTGTCCCCGGTCTCTAGAGCGCCGGGAGCAAAGTTCTCTTCATTCTCAGGATTCTCAAGCCGCGTGAAATAACGCTGTTCCACGGGAACCAGCGGGTTATCAAAATCCGGCTTAAAGTTCCGGATACTGTCCAGCTTCCCGTCCGCAGGCAGGGCATAGCCATCAACACCTCTGGCGTCAATGTCAGCATCCACTGCCCTGATCACGTTTGCCGCCTGATCCAGCATCACTGACCCTAAAACCTGAAAATCGTTCAACTCGAAGAACACTTCCCGCTGGCCCGGAGTCATGTTTTCCAGGCCATCCTCTACCGCTTTTTTGACCTTGCCATTCAGGGCACCAGTGACCTGTTTCTGCTGCAGCCGCCGCAACGCCGTCGCATAATGCGGTGCCCGGGTCGCTCCCTGTGCGTTCAGATAATCCTGGTAGATGCTGACCGGCTCCTGGGCGTCCAGGAGGTTCTCCTGCTGCAGGCGGCTCGCCGCAGCCGCGGCATCCAGGCTGTCACCGCGAAGCCAGCGGATGGTCTCGGCGAGTGTGGTGAACGGTGAGACAGTGCTGACACCGGGCGGCGCACTGAGAAAGAAAGCCCGATCTACCAGCTCACCACCGTTGCGGGTCTCGCCGGGTACGGCCACCACCATCAGGGAATAATCGGAAGGGTCCAGATCAGCGGCAACGCTTTCCGGGAGGTCCAGCGCACTAACATCGAGATCCAGATTGCCATCGGCGTCAGTGATGCCCCAGGGTTCCGTTAGCTTGAAGCTGTTATCAACGTCCAGCCTCGCCTTTGTCTCGTCATCCGCATCAGCCAGAACGTCATCTTCATAATCCTGGTGATCGTAAACGGAAAGAGCCTGGTCACCATCCATATCAAGCCAGACCAGCGCCCGTTCCAGCCTGCCGTTACGGGCCTGCACCGGATAGGTACCAGGATCACCCGCTGCGGGGTTGCTCTCGTAGCGCGTGATGTCCTCATCGTACTCGTCGGAATCACTGTCCCCGAGGCAGCCGGCAAGGGCTGCAGCCGCCGCCAGAGCGAGACCGGTCCGGAGGATGTGTCTGATCATGGATGCGCCACCCGTTGTCCGCCTTGCGCCATTGTCCTGACGCGACTCTAACGGATGGGCCCTCCCTGTACCTTGATCGGCTTGGCAATTACGGGAATCAGAGCGAGCGGGCGACGATCTCCTTCATGATCTCGTTGGTGCCGGCGTAGATGCGCTGCACCCGGGCGTCGGCCCAGGCCCGTGCGATGGGGTACTCGGTCATGTAACCGTAACCGCCGAACAGCTGCAGGCATTCGTCCATCACCCGGCACTGCAGGTCCGTGCTCCACTGCTTGAGCATGGCGGCGGTGGGCACGTCCAGCTTGCCCTCCAGGTGCATCTCCAGGCAGCGGTCCACGAAGGTACGCCCGGCCGTGATGTCCGCTTTGAGCTCGGCCAGCTTGAAGCGGGTGTTCTGGAAACCGATGACCGGCTTGCCGAAGGCCTTGCGCTCCTTCACGTAATCCAGGGTCCACTCGAAAGCGCCCTCGCAGGCGGCCAGCGCCACCAGCCCCACCAGCAGGCGCTCCTGGGGCAGCTCCTGCATCAGCTGCATGAAGCCCTGCCCTTCCGCGCTGCCCAGCAGGTTCTCCCTGGGTACCTTCACGTCCTGAAAGAACAGCTCCGAGGTGTCCTGGGCCTTCATGCCCACCTTATCCAGATTGCGGCCCTTGTCGAAGCCCGGCCAGTCCGCCTCCACGAGGAAGAGGCTGGTGCCCTTGGCGCCCTCCTTGGGGTCGGTCTTGGCCACCACGATCACCAGGTCCGCCATCTGACCGTTGGTAATGAAAGTCTTTGACCCGTTGAGCACGTAATGCTCGCCATCCCAGATCGCCGACGTGCGAATCCCCTGAAGGTCGGAGCCGGCGCCGGGCTCGGTCATGGCAATGGCGGTAATCATCTCGCCGCTGGCCATCTTCGGCAGGTACTTCTGCTTCTGTTCCTCAGTGCCGTAGTGGTGGATATAGGGGGCCACAATATCCGAGTGCAGGAAGAACCCGATCCCGGACAGGCCGAGCCTGCTGACCTCCTCCATCACCACGGCACTGTAGCGGAAGTCCACCCCGGCACCGCCGTATTCCTCGGGCAGTGACGGGCACAGCAGGCCCAGTTCAGCGCCTTTTTCCCAGAGCTCGCGGCTGACCTGGCCATCCTTTTCCCACTGGTCGTGGTAGGGCACCGCCTCGTTCTGAAGGAAGCGGACGACGGTATCGCGGAACTGGTGGACGTCGCTGTCGTAGATCGGGCGTGAAAGCATCGGGGCGGACTCCGGTATTGTTGTTTCGGTCGCGCTCAGTGTCGCGATGCGTCGGGGCCGCCACAATGACCAAAGCGTTCAATCGGGTTGGCTGGAAGTACTAGCCGAATTCACCGCTGAAGGCGCGCCGGAACTGCTCGGCCGTGCGCCCACTGCGCCCGCCCCGGGCCAGCGCGAACTGCAGCGCCGCCCGGTGCAGGGCTTCCCGGTCCTGAACGTCCGGAAACAGGGCATCCACCGTCTCCAGGTAGGTGTCCTGATCGAAGGGGTAGAACGACAGCCAGAGCCCGAACCGATCCGACAGCGAGACCTGCTCTTCCACGGCCTCGGAGGGGTGGATCTCGCCGTTGACCATGGTGGTGTCCTGATTGTCCTTCATGTATTCCGGCATCAGGTGGCGCCGATTGGAGGTGGCGTAGACCCGGACGTTCTCCGGGGGCAGCTCGATGGAGCCTTCCATCACGCTCTTAAGCGGCTTGTAGCCCGGATCGTCGGTGCCGAAGGAGAGGTCATCGCAGTAGATGATGAAGCGCTCGCGGCATTCGCGGATGGGGTCCACGATCTCGTGCAGGTGGACCAGGTCGTCCTTGTCCACTTCAATCACCCGAAGGCCCTGGTCCCGGTAGCGGTTGAGCAGCGCCTTCACCAGCGAGGACTTGCCGGTACCCCGGGAGCCCCAGAGCAACGCATGATTCGCTGGTTTGCCATCCAGGAAGCGTTCGGTGTTGTGGGCCAGCTTCTCTTTCTGGGCCTCAATGCCGTGCAGGTCATCCCAGCGCACCGGGTCCGGGTGGGTAACCGCCCTCAGTTCCTGGCGCTGCGATCGCCAGATGGCGGCCGGAACCTGCTGCCAGTCAATCCCGCTCATCGGTGTTCTATTCTCCTTTGGCGTCACGTTTCATGGCCAGCCGCGCCTCGCCCCAGCGCCCGACCAGGGTCTGCTCCAGGCCCAGGTGGTCGAGGAGGCGCGCCACAATGAAGTCCACCAGGTCTCCCACGCTCTGCGGCTCATGGTAGAAGCCCGGGCTCGCAGGCATGATGGTGGCGCCCATGCGGGTGAGCGTGAGCATGTTCTGGAGATGGACTTCGGAATAGGGGGATTCGCGGGGCACCAGGATCAGCTGGCGCCGTTCCTTGAGAGCCACATCCCCTGCCCGCTCGATCAGGTTGTCGCTGGCGCCGTTGGCCAGCGCCGAGAGCGTACCGGTACTGCAGGGGCAGATCACCAGCGGCGCTTTCGGCCCTGAACCGGAAGCTGGCGGCGCGAACCAGTCCTCCCGCCCGAACAGGGTCAACTGCCCGGGCTCACCACCACAGCGTTCCGTCAGAAGCCGTGTGGCCGCATCGGTACTGCCCGGCAGGCGCAGGTCCGTCTCGGTGCTGATCACAACCTGGGCTGCCTTTGAGATCATCAGGCGCACCTCACAGCCGGCCGCCATCAGCTGCTCCAGCAGCCGCAGCCCGTAGGGGGCGCCCGAAGCGCCGGTCATGGCCAGGTTGACCACGGGTCGTTCAGCCAAAACAGGTCTCCAACTGGTTCCTGAGCCGTTCGCGCAGCCCGCCCATGCCACCATTGCTCATCAGTACGATGTGACAGGGCCGTGGCAGGTCACCACAGAGCCCCGAGACCAGCTCCTCCATAACGCTGTAACGGCTGTGGCGTCCGTCGGCGCCGTCCAGCATGGCAGCGAGCCAGTCCTGTTCATCGTAGTCCACCCAGACCACCCGATCCGCCAGCATGGTGGATTCCAGCAGGCGGGCGCTGTGATGGCCCTGCTTCATGGTGTTGGAGCGTGGTTCCACCACTGCGACAACCGGATCCTGCCCCACCTGATGCCGCAGCCCGTCCAGAGTCGTAGCGATCGCGGTTGGGTGATGGGCGAAGTCGTCGTAGAGACGGATGCCACCCACGTCCGCGATCAGCTCCATGCGCCGCTTCACACCACCGAAACGCTGCAGGGCCGCGATGGCATGATCGGGCGTCACCCCGACGTGCTTGGCGGCGGCGATGGCGGCCAGTGCGTTGCGGACATTGTGCTGGCCCGTAAGCTTCCAGCGCAGCCGTGCCACGGGCTGCTCGTTGTGGACCACCATGAACTCGCTCCCATCGGCGGCGGTCAGTTCCGCACGCCAGCTGGCAAGATCCGACTCGCCACCAATGGCAGTACTCTGGATGGGCGTCCAACAGCCCAGCGCCAGGGCGGAATCCAGGTTGCGATCGCGTGCCGGGCGCACAATCAGGCCCGTCGCTGGCACCGTACGCACCAGGTGATGCACCTGGCGTTCAATATCCTCAATGCTGTTGAAGATGTCCGCATGGTCGAATTCCAGGTTGTTGAGGATCAGGGTCCGGGGGCGGTAGTGGACGAACTTGGAGCGCTTGTCGAAGAAGGCGCTGTCATACTCATCCGCCTCCACCACAAAGAAATCGCTGCTGCCGAGGCGCGCGGAGTGCTCAAAGTCATTGGGAACACCGCCGATCAGATACCCCGGGTCGAACCCCGCCTGCTCCAGGATCCAGAGCATCATTGAGGCCGTCGTGGTCTTACCGTGGGTCCCCGCCGCGGCCAGCACCCAGCGCCCGTTCAGGACCTCCCGGGCCAGGAATTCCGGGCCTGACACATAGCGCATGTTGCGGTTGAGCATGTACTCCACGGCCGCGTTACCCCGGCCCAGGGCATTGCCCACCACCACCAGATCCGGAGCGGGCTTCAGGGCTTCACGGGTGTAGCCTTCGTGCAGACCGATGCCGGCCTGCTCCAGCTGGGTGCTCATGGGCGGGTAGACGTTCTCGTCCGAACCGGTCACCTCGTGCCCGAGCTCGCGTGCCAGCAGCGCCAGGCTGCCCATGAAGGTACCGCAGATACCAAGAATATGGATGTGCATAGTCCGCCGTTCCGGCCCGTTGCCCATGGATCACGCCATGGTATTGGAAATCCCGGATAAACCCAATCCAATGCCTTGTGGATCATGCACAACCACGGTGCTTTCAAGTATCATGCGTCACCATTCAGTCGATTGCAGGAGGCTCAACAACATGGCGCCCAAGAACGCTTTCTATGCCCAGTCCGGGGGCGTGACCGCGGTCATCAACGCCAGCGCCGCGGGGGTGATCGAAACCGCCCGCAAACACGGCGACCGTATCGGCAAGGTATTCGCCGGCCGCAACGGCATTACCGGTGCCCTCAAGGAGGAGCTGATCGACACCAGTTACGAGACCGATGACGAGATCCGCGCCCTGATCCACACGCCCGGGGGCGCTTTTGGGTCCTGCCGCCACAAGCTGCGGAATATTGATGAGAACCGCCATGAGTACGAGCGACTGATCGAAGTCTTCCGGGCCCACGACATCGGCTACTTCTTCTACAACGGTGGTGGCGATTCCCAGGACACAGCCTTCAAGGTCTCCCAGATGGCCGAGCGCATGGGCTACCCGCTCAACTGCATCGGCATCCCGAAGACTGTGGACAACGACCTGCCCTTCACCGACTGCTGCCCGGGCTTTGGCTCCGTTGCCAAATACGTGGCCACCTCCACACTGGAGGCGAGCCTGGACATCCAGTCCATGTGCGACACCTCCACCAAGGTCTTCATCCTCGAGGTCATGGGCCGCCACGCGGGCTGGATCGCCGCCGCCGGCGGGCTGGCCGGGAAGAATCCGGGGGACGCGCCGCACATCATCGTATTCCCGGAGCACCCCTTCGAACGTGAGGCGTTCCTGAACAAGGTCGACCAGTGCGTGAAGGATCACGGGTTCTGTGTGGTGGTAGCCTCGGAGGGCGCCCAGTACGAGGACGGCCGTTTCCTCGCGGAAGCCGGCCAGAAGGACGCCTTCGGCCATACCCAGCTGGGCGGCGTGGCACCGACACTGGCCAACATGGTGAAGCAGTCCCTGGGCCACAAGTACCACTGGGCAGTGGCGGACTACCTGCAGCGCTCGGCGCGCCACATTGCGTCACAGACGGATGTGGAGCAGGCCTACGCCGTGGGTGAGGCCGCCGTGAACTACGCTCTGGAAGGCCGTAACGGCATCATGCCCATCATCAAGCGCGAGTCGTCCAATCCCTATCGCTGGCACATCAGCGAGGCGCCGCTGAACGAGGTGGCCAACCAGGAGAAGAAGATGCCGATCCACTACACCACGGATGAGGGCTTCGGCATCACGGCGGACTGCCGCGAATACCTGGAGCCGCTGATCCAGGGTGAAGCCTTCCCGCCGTTCGAGAACGGCCTGCCCAAGGTGGCGAAGCTTGAGAACCGGCCCGTGGAGAAGAAGCTCAAGGCCGACTTCAAGCTCTGAGGCGGTTCAGGACCCGGTGTCGTCGCTGCGGCGCCGGGTCATGGAGCGACGCTGGAACTGTTTCCAGAGTTCCCCGGTGCTCTGTTCCTTCAGATGTTCATCCAGAGTGCTCCCCGTGACCTGCATCCAGTCCAGGTGCTGCTTCCAGCGTTCTTCCGGAATCGTTTCCGGGCGTTTCATGTTCTCGTCATCGGCCATACCCGCATTTCCTCCCTCGTGGTGATTCAGGCCTGGTTCTGTTCGATGTACCGGGTGAACTCGTCAAAGCCACCGATATGGCGATCCCCAACAAAGATCAGCGGCACGGTGTGCACGGGGGTTCCAGCGATCTCGCTCAGATCCTGCTTGTCCAGTCCTTCCGAGATCATATCGACCCATTCGTGCTCAAGGCCCCGTGTTTCACACAGACGGCGTGCGCCGCTGCAGAAACCGCAGGACATGCGGCCGTAGATCGTTACTTTCTCCATTGCTGACTCCTCGGATCATGCCTGTTTCGGGCGCAAGGATAGCATGGAATCCGCGGTCAGCCGGAGGTGCTCCCGGATTCCCCATAGAGATAGTGGCGCAGTACCGGTTCGCCATCGAACTCCGCCGCCAGCACGGCGATGAAGGTGTAGACGCCCACCAGCTTGCGGTTGAGGAAGACGAACTCCTTCGGGGGCATACGGAAGTAACGGTTGATGGCGGACCGGGTAGCCTCGCGCGCCACGCGGTTGGGCAGGTCGCTCTGCTTCCAGCGGTATTCACCACGCTCATTGACCGCGTAGTCCGGCTTCTCCATGGCCTCGCCACTCAGTGGCTCGAGCACCCGCATACAGACCCCGCCAAACCGCTCGAGGACCGGCCGGGGCCAGTCAGCCTGCATGAAGTTGAGCTTGATACCGCCTTCAATGACGGCGTCCAGATCCTGCTCGTAGGACGCCCGGATCATGTCCCGGACCGGCCCCAGGAACTCATCGGAATACCGCTGCACCGCCCCGAAATCGAGCAGCACAATGCAGTCCCGATCCCCGGTCTCCTCGGCCAGCCGGATCCGGTAGTTCCCGAAGTTCGGATCGGTCTGGATTTCGTTCCAGATGAACAGTTCGCTCAGGAACAGCTCCAGTGCCCCCTTACCCAGCGCGGAGCGCCGCTCCAGGGAGAGAGACTGGACCGGCTCGGAGCCCACCGGATGACCGGATTCGTAGGTCGACGCAATCACATGGTCACTCGAGTATTCCTCGACGACCCGGGGCACGATGAAACGCGGATCATCCAACAGCTTCTGCCGGAATGACTCGGTGGTGCGGGCTTCCAGGCGGTAGTCCACCTCCCGGTGCATCATGGCGCGGACTTCCTCCAGCCACTCATCGAAGGCCGGCCCCCAGGAAACCACACGGGCCATCTTGAGCACCTGGGCCACAGAGTTCAGGTCGGAGTCCACGGCATCGGCCACGCCGGGGTACTGGATCTTGAGAACCAGCTCCTCACCATCCTCACGACGGCGTGCCCAGTGCACCTGGCCCAGTGAGGCAGCACCAATGGGCTCCGGGTCGACTTCCAGCTCGGACAGCCGTTGCTCACCAAGTTCCGCCTTCAGGGTCCGCTCGATGGTGGCCCACTCCAGGGAGGTGGTGCGATCCTCAAGGGTGTGCAGGGCCTCGGTGACTTCCTCCGGAAGGAAATGCTCGCCATAGAGCGCCATGATCTGGCCGATCTTGACCACACTGCCCTTGAGCTGCCCCAGCTCCTCCACCAGGTACCGCGCCTGGCGTGACAGCATGTCGCTGCGGCGCTGCTGACGGCTCTCACGGTTTCCAAACCAGTTGGTGGCGTAATGGCCCGCCATGCGGGTGCCGGCGAAAAGCCCGGCCCGTGTCAGGCTCAGGCGGCGCTCAAAGCTGCCGGTCTTGATGCGTGACACCGAACTGCGTTTCTTCTCGGAGCCCATTCACTCGCTCCCGGCCTGTTGCAACCGCTCCAGCAGGGTCCGCTGGAGTACATCCGATACCGCGCCCAGAGACACGCTCTCACCCAGCTGATCCCGCAGCTGGGTGACGGGCATGCCCGCATAACCACAGGGGTTGATCCGTTGAAACGGTGAGAGATCCATGTCCACATTGAGTGCAAGTCCATGGTAAGCGCAGCCACGCCGCACCCTCAGACCCAGTGAGGCGATCTTTTCACCCGCCACGTAGACACCGGGCGCGTCCCGGCGGGGGGCGGCCTCGATCCCCCAGTGTGCCAGCACTGCCACGGTGGTGTCTTCCAGCAGGCTGACGAGCTGGCGCACGCCCAGCCCGCGACGGCGGATATCAATCAGTGTATAGAGCATAAGCTGGCCGGGGCCGTGAAACGTGACCTGGCCGCCGCGGTCGACCTGGACCACTGGTATATCGCCCGGCCAGAGAAGATGTTCAGCCCGGCCGGCCTGGCCCTGGGTAAACACGGGGTCGTGCTCCAGCAGCCAGCACTCGTCACGGGTGTTGCCATCACGGTGGTCTGTAAAGGCCTTCATGGCCTCAAAAACAGGCTCATAGGCGCGCCGACCGAGCCACTCAAACCGGGGCTCCTCAGCAGGGGGGAAAGACTGGCCCATCAGACCACCATGTGAACCTGACCGGTGGCCTTGAGTGCCGCGAACAGGTTCTGCAGCTGCTCTTCACCGGTGGCCCTGAGAGTAACGCGAACCGATATGAACCGGCCGTTGCGGCTCGGCTGGGCGGTGAGTGTCGCCGGGTCAAACGCCGGGTCGAACTGCTGCACAACCCGGGTCACCGTCAGTGCGAAATCTTCGCTGTGATCCCCGATCACCTTGATCGGGTAGTCACAGGGGAACTCGATCTGGGGATTCTGGCCTTCACTCATGCCCCTAGGTTACTGGAACAGCCCCAGGAAGAACAGCTTGATGGTGTCCCAGAGGCGGCGGAAAAGCCCACCCTGCTCCACGGAATGCAGCGCTACCAGCTCCCTTTCGGCGAGTGTGCTGTCTTCATGGGTCACCGTCAGGTCCCCGAACACCTCACCGCGCTCGATCGGGGCCTCGAGGACGGATTCAACGGATACGGCAGGCTCCAGTTCTTCCCGCGCTCCGTTCGGAACCGTGAGATACAGATCTTCCTGAATACCAAGATCCACCCGATCGCCAGCACCTTTCCAGACCCGGGCATCGGTCACCTTTTCCCCGCCCTCGTAAAGACGGAAGGTTTCATAGTAACGGAAACCGTAGTTGAGCAGCTGCTGGGACTCACGCGCCCTGGCTTCCGCGCTGGCGGCTCCCATAACCACACTGACCAGGCGCATGCCGTCGCGTTCGGCGGATGCCGCCAGGCAGTAGCCCGCGTCATCCGTATGCCCGGTCTTGAGCCCGTCGACGGATTTGTCACGCCAGAGCAGCTGGTTACGATTGGGCTGGCGGATGCCGTTGTACGTGTAATGGCGCTTGGAGTAGAGATCATAGGTATCCG